>NZ_JAUBTB010000028.1:0-80433 GCF_036704965.1 Microcoleus sp. F10-B2
AATCATTTGAGGTTTTGGCAATTCTGAATTTCTTTGAAATGAAATCTGCTTGAATATCTGCGGAATGTGGGTTATATAGTGCCACAGCCTCTCCGAGATTCAAGCATGATTGCTAATGACAATTGTATGAAAAAAACCCGCACCGGCGGGTTTTGTTTGTGTCGCAACTCGTTTTAAACTGTGGGGATTTGCTCGAAGTTTGCTTAAAGCGATCGATAAACGCGATAGTTGATTTCAGGGAAAATATTGTCAATCTCCTCCACCTTCTCCAACCAACCGGAATCAACTTTTCCTTCTTTGACTTCATCGTACAGCTTGTGAAAGCGCATTAAGTGCGATCGAGTCCGCCGCACTGCATAAGGCACCATCGTTCCTGTACGCATGATAAATGCCCAGTCAGAAGATTGAGCTAGCAGCACTTCCCGCGCCGCCTGGTTCAAAGCCCGCCACTGCAATTCATCCGCAGGTTCCATGCTTCCCAACTCAATCATCCGTTCCGCAGCTTTGTGCAAGTGCGGGTAAATCCAAGCATTGGTATCGTTGAGCCAATACTCGTGGAAACCCCGGAAACCCCAGCTAGACTGAGACGGCCGGCACACTTGCTGAGTCGGATTTGCCCGCAAATAATCGGCTAAGTGCGTCATCTCGTAGGTATTTTGGTCGTACCAACTCTTGCGGAACAGGTAATCTAAGAACCAAGGCCCTTCGTACCACCAGTGACCGAAAAGTTCGGCGTCGTAAGGCGAAACAATAATCGGCGGACGCTGCATAATCCCGTTCAGGTGCTCGACTTGCCGTTCCCGGTTGAAGGCAAAGTTGCTGGCGTGTTCGGCGGCTTTTTCCCTTGCCCAGTAAGGATCGTACAACTGTTTGTCGCCTAAACCCAATCCGCGACCGGTGATTTTGTGATATTTAATCCCGGTATTTTTCCGCTGGCCGTTGGGCATGATGTAGGGCTTAATGTAATCGTAGTCAGCTTCCCAGCCCAAATCTTTGTAGAATTCCCGGTATTCGGCCGCCCCTGGATAGCCAACTTCGGAAGACCACACCTGCTGCGAGGATTCGTGATCCCGGCCGAAGGCGGCTACTCCGCATTCGGTGAAAATCGGGGCGTAGCTGCCGTAGCGGGGGCGCGGGCGGGCGTAGAGGATGCCGTGACCGTCTGTGAGAAAGTAGCGGAGGCCTGCGTCGGCTAACATCCGCTCTAAGCCTTCGTAGTAGGCGCATTCGGGCAGCCAAATGCCTTTTGGTCGGCGGCCGAAGTTTGCTTCGTAGTTGTCGCAGGCTACTTGAATTTGCGCCCAAACTGCCTCGGGGTACATTTTCATCAGCGGTAAATAGCCGTGGGTAGCGCCGCAGGTGATGATTTCGAGGTTGTTGGTGTCTTGGAATTGTTTGAAGGCTTTTACTAAATCTCGATCGTACCTTTCCCAAAAGTTCCGAACTTGAGAGAAGTGGGCGGCGTAATGTTCTGCTAAATAGCGGAGGTGACCGTTTCCGCTGTTGTGTTCGATTTCGAGATCCGCTAGTTCTTCGAGTTTAGCCAAGTGGTCGTCGAAGCGGTCTTGCAGTAAAGGGTCGCGCAGCATTGCCACCAAGGGCGGCGTCATGCTCATGGTAATTTTAAAGTCGATGCCGTCGCGCTTGAGCCCTTCAAAGACTTGCAGCAGCGGAATGTAGGTTTCCGCTATCGCCTCAAACAGCCATTCTTCTTCTAAAACGTAGTCGCTTTCGGGGTGGCGGACAAAAGGCAAGTGGGCGTGGAGAACGAGGGCGAGGTAGCCAATAGTCATAGTGATTTGGATGCCGTAGTTATTAACTGACGCCAGTTAGGGACAGCTTTAAAATATTTTAAGATTTTATGCTGAAACGGGACGCACAAAGTGCCGTGTTTTTTTAATGGCCTTTCTCTAACAAACTAAATGTCAGCAAATTCTGATTTTCTGCTTGCTGTCTGATTAGACTTGCTGCTGTTTGAGAGTCTACTGCCTTTGAAAAAAAGAATCCCTGGGCGTACTCACATTTTAACCCTTTGAGTATAGATAGTTGCGAGGCTTCTTCGACTCCTTCGGCTACTACATCCATGCCTAAATTGTGCGACAAAGTAACGATCGATCGCACAATTTCTGTCGGGTCAATGCCTCCTTTGCTGAAATCGAACTCACCTCCCATCCTGCTAACAAAAGAGCGGTCTATTTTTAAAGTATTTGTGGGGAAGCGGTGCAGGTAGGAGAGCGATGAATAGCCAGTGCCGAAGTCGTCAATGCACAAGTGTATGTTTCGGGCTCTGAGCTGCACCAGCATTGCTGTTACTGATTCGGAATTTTCTATGAGTACGCTTTCAGTAATTTCTAGTTTTAAACTGCTGCCGTCGAGGTGACTTTCTTCGAGAACTTGGTCGATGTATTCGATTAAATCTGGCTGAGAAAACTGTTTGACTGAAAGGTTGACGCTGACACTCAAGGGCGGGTTGCTTGGAAATAGCTGCTGCCACTCGCGGATTTGGTGGCAAGCTGTGCGGAGTACCCACCGGCCCAGGGGTACGATCAAGCCGGTTTCTTCGGCGATTGTGATGAATTCGCCGGGGGAAACTAAGCCGCGTTCTGGATGCTGCCAGCGCACTAGGGCCTCAAAACTGGTAATTGTGCTGTTGGCGATGCTGACTATCGGCTGGTAGTGAAGGATAAACTGGGGCGCTGCGGATAAGGGAGGCAAGCCTGATTGGGCGGATGGGGCCGATTGGGGAGACTCTTCTTCTCTAGCGGGCTCTCTAATTGATTCGATCGCTCGCCGCAGGTCGTTTTCTAGCTGCAACAGCCACAAAGCGTGGGCGTGCATGGAACTATTGAAAACTTCGTGTCGGGCTCTGCCTAGTTCTTTGGCGCGGTACATTGCTGTGTCGGCGTCTCGCAGCAGGTTTGTCGGTTCTAGGTATTCGCCAGAACTCAAAGCAATGCCGATGCTGGCGGTGATAAATACTTCGTGTCCGTCTAGAAGGATGGGGGAAGTAATTTTCTTTTGCAGACGGTTGACAATGTTGGTAGCTTCATTTACGCCCTCGATGTCATCGAGCAAAAGCACGAACTCGTCTCCTCCGAGGCGGGCCACTGTATCTCCTGCCCTCTGACAAGTTTCCAGACGCCGCGCGATCGCTACTAGCAGTTGATCCCCGATGGCGTGGCCGAGGGAATCGTTGACTACTTTAAATCTATCTAAATCGAGAAACAGCACTGCAAACAAGTAGTCTTTGCGCCGTTGTGCCAGCCTCAGAGAGTGTTCCAGCCGATCGGTAAATAGCGCTCGGTTGGGCAATCCGGTGAGGGCGTCGTGAAAAGCGTCGTGCAGCAGTTGTTCCTCCGCGAGTTTGCGCTGAGTGATGTCGTGGCAGTTGATCACGATTCCCTTGACTGCGGGATCGTGCAGCAAGTTGGTGGCTACAGCTTCTACATAACACCACGAACCGTTGCGGTGGCGGACTCGGTACTCAAGAGGGGACTGGCTTCTTTTGGGGTTTTCAATCGCTTTTTGGAGGGTTTGGGCGATCGCGGCGCAGTCGTCGGGGTGAACAGTCCCGAAGGCGTTGCGCCCGATCGCCTGGTGGGGCGAGTATCCCAAAATTCGCTTGACTGAAGGGCTGATGTAGCGGAAGATTCCTTCGGCATCGAGAATAATCGTGATGTCTGTGGCGTTTTCAATCAGCGATCGAAATCGCTGTTCGCTTTGTCTGAGGGCTGATTCAGCTTCTTTGCGATCGCTGATGTCGAGAGCTACTCCGTCTACAATTATGTCCCCGTTTTCGTTCTTGGAAAATCTGGCGCTGTCTTGCACCCACTTGACTTCGCCGGAATTCAACACGATCCGGTACTGGCGGTCGCAGGGCAAAAGACTCGCTCTCGATGCTGCTACGCTGAGGTCACACAAGCTTTTGTCGTCTGGATGGATGATTTCGGTCAAGAGTTCCGGGCGCGCCATTACTTCTTCGGGCCCGATCCCAGTAACTTCGCGCACGCCCGGACTGATGTAGGGCATGGAGGTTGTGCCGTCTGGATGCAGCACCAGGCGGTAGACTGAGCCGGGAATGTTGGCTGCCATCGTGGTTAGCTGCTGCTGAATGCCGCTCACTGCGGCTTCGGCGCGCTTGCGTTCTGCTAGTTCGGTTTGCGCCTGCAGGTATAGTTCAGCTTGGTGGATCGCGATCGCGCACTGATCGGCTATGGCTTTAACTAGCGACTGTTCTTCTGCACTCCAAGTGCGAGCCCGATCGCACTGGTAGAGGCAAATTCCTCCGAAAAATGAGTGCTGGTAGAGTAGGGGTGCGATCGCGATCGCGTGAAACCCTAAAATTTCGGCTGATGTTTGCAGGGACGGATCGAGAGTTGATAATTCCGAGAGCGCGATCGTTTCTCCGCGAGCCAGGGAGGAGCGGTAGTGTTGGGCAAATTCGCAATTTAGCCCGATCGCCCGTTCTCTGCCGACTGCCTTTGAGCTCATGTAGCGAATCCCGATCCCGCCTTCGCTATCTGGCTGCAAAATCGCGCAGCCACTGATTTCTAGAGCTTCATGCAGTTGATCTGCGGTGGTTTGCAGCACTTCGTCGAGTACGAGGGTTTCGCGCATGGCTTGGAGGATGCGGTTGACGATCGCTTCTCGCTGAGCTTGCCGCTGAATTTGAACGATCGCTTCTTGCTGCTGGCGGCGCATTTTGTATTCTTGGAGCGATCGTTCTAAGACGGTTGGCAACCTAAACAGCCGCCCCTTTAATACGTAATCGGTCATTCCGGCTTTGATGCACTCAACTGCCGCTTCTTCTCCCAAACTTCCCGTTACTAAAATAAATGGTATGTCTTGCCCTAATTCCTGCATTAATTTCAACACTTCTAAACCGTTGAATCCTGGCAGGCGGTAATCTGATAGTACAGCATCGTACCTGCAATTTAAGAGTAGTTTTCTGCACTCTTTTGCTGTTTCGGCAGTGTCGCAATTAAACTTTACTCCCCCCGCTTCTAAGGCGAGCATTATTAATTCCATATCTTCTGCCATGTCTTCGACAATCAACAATTTTAATGTTGATTCCGCTACCATTTTTAGTAGATAGTTGGTTTGACTTATATCTAGCATAAGGTATTCGGAAGTTTTTAATTTGTTGTTTTTGTTGTTACTAAATGTCATCTTTTAAATTAAACTTTGTTAATTTGAAGTCGAATATTTTAGTTGTTTTTAGTAAAATTAATTATATACTCTACTCTCCAGACCTTTATTTAGCACCCGGACCCTAGGGCTGACCGAACCGATTGAGGAGCATCCCAATTCTGTTAAAAGCATTTTTTAGGAGTCCGAGCATCTTGCACAGCCTAGATTTTCCGCTGCGATCTCTCAGAGCGAACAGTCCTGTGAAACCAAAATTCGGATGCTCTCACAGATTGTGACTTCTTTAAGTGTATAATAGTTTTAAATTCAAAATTTAAAACTACGATAAAGTTAACTTACGAATCTATATTGGCGTTTGAGATTGTTTGCCCTAGTTTAAAGTAAAACGTGGCTCCTTGACTAGGTACGCTTTCTGCCCAAATCGTGCCGCCGTGACGATGAATAATCCGCTGGACGATCGCCAAACCGATGCCGGTACCTTCAAATTCTCTCTGGGAGTGCAGCCGCTGAAAGGCTCCAAACAGCCGATCGGCATATTCCATCGGAAAACCCACGCCGTTATCTTTGACAAAAATCGTTCCATCCGGTAGCCCATCAATCACTATTGTAGCCGGAGTTCGTCCGCGGCTGAACTTGACGGCGTTGCTAATCAAGTTGCTGAACACCTGTTGCAGCAAGGTTGGATCTCCCGTTACCGTCGGCAAATTGCCGACGGCAAATTCGACGCAGTGGGGAGTTTGGGTTGGATCTGCTACATTTGGGGGTTTAGTCAATTTAATCGCAGTTTGCACCAAACGGGTCAGATCGATCGGAATTTGCATCAACTCGGTGCGAGTCACCCGCGACAGGGCGAGCAAACCGTCAATCAAGAGGCTCATTTTTTGGCTGCTGTCTTCAATTATTTCGATATAGTGAACTATTTTGCGATCGCTCAAAGCCTCTGTTGATTCTAACCGCTGTTTCAAGGCATTCACAAAACCTGAAATGTGTCGCAAAGGTGCGCGCAAGTCGTGGGAAACTGAGTAGGAAAAAGATTCTAATTCTTTATTGGCAGCTTCTAATTGCTCTGTACGTTCTGACAAGGCTTGTTTGGTCTCTACCAACTCAGTAATATCGCGAGCAGTGCCAATTAAAGCATAAACCTCGCCGTCGAGATTTCTCAGCGGAATTTTAAACGTGTCGAAGTAAGAATTGCCGCCGACTCTCACAAATTTTTCCTGGTAGTGCAGAGTTTTTCCAGATTCAAATACTTGGCGATTTTCCCGGCCAAATCGTTCTGATAGGTCGCTGGGGTAGCACTCAAAAATGGTTTTGCCCTCCATCTGCTGCCTGTTGTCGAAGCCCGAAAATTCGGCAAGGGGATGGTTGACAAAAGACAAGCGCATATTGTCCCGTTCTACAACATAAATGTAGTCCGGCAAAGCATCAAAAAAAGTCTCTAATTCTGCGGTACGCTGGGCAACTTGAGCTTCTAAAGTTTCGTTTAGTTCTTTAAGTTCAGCTTCTACTCGTTTGCGTTCGGTGATATCTTGACCGATGCCGATACACCTGCCGTCGGAAAGGCGAACATTTGCCCAAGAAGTGTCGATAGTTCGCCCGTCTCTAATTTTTGTTTTGAAGTCGCTCCAGTTCTGATTTGCTGCTTGAATTTGATCCAAAACGTATTGGCGGTATTCAGGCTGCGGATAAAATTCGGCCCAGATATCGAGCTCTTTAATTTCTGCCAAACTCCAGCCGAGCACTTGTTCCCAGTGGCGGTTTACCCAGTTTACTTCACCGCTGCTTCCCAAAAATCCGAGCATGACCGGCACGTTGTCGAAGATTGTTTGCAGCAGTTCTTTTTGCTGTTTTAATGATTCTTCGGCTTGTTTGCGATCGCTGATGTCGAGTACGGAACCGATAACTTGCTTCATTTGTCCGTCTGGGGTTCTTTTGAAGATTGTAGACCGATCGTGTACCCAGCGCCATTCCCCATTTTTGTGTTTGATTCTATAGTCTATGTCATCGGTTTCATGGGGATTGCTGCTGTGTGTTAGCCGCTCCATACCTGTAATTAGCTTGAACATATCTTCGGGATGAATTAAGTTCACTACAGCATCTGTACCCAAATCTTGCAATTCTTTGGTCGTGTAACCGAGCATGGCTGTGACCGACTCATTTGCATAAATATTTTTGTTTTCTACTGCATCGTAAATGTAGAGAAAGTTGGGGATAGTTTTCATAATGCTTTCTAAAAGTTCTTGATGTTTTTGCAGTTCCAATTCTGCCTGTTTGCGCTCGCTTAAGTCCAGCACAAAACTGACCCCAAACTGCTGCGTTCCTTCTAAAAATGTGCTGCCCAACATTACTGCAACGCGGCTACCATCGGAGCGAATAAATTCTTTTTCAAAGGGAACAACTGTATTCCTATCCTTAAGTTCTGCTACTTTTTCTGTGTCTAAACTTACGTATTCTGGCGGTGTCATTTCTTGCCAGTTAATTCTTCCTGAAAGCAGATCGTCCCGCGTATAGTTTACTGTCTTTAAAAAGGGAGCGTTGGCATCTATAATGCGCCCGTTAATGTCCCAAAATATTATGCCGATCATGTTGGAATCAACTATGGCTCTAAATTTTGATTCGCTTTCTCGCAACTGGGATTCGGCTTGTTTTAGTTCTGTGATATCGCGGGTGATGGATAAAACTGTTTCTACTGAATTGTCTTCAGCAAACTCGGGAATGACTCGACAGTGGTAATATTTTATGCCCTCGGGAGTGGGAAATTCAAATTCTACGGTTTCTTGTTTGCCGGTACCAAAAACTTTCAGAAAAGCCTCGTCCCACAGGTCACACAAGTGCGGTGGTATTTCTGATTCTTGGTTGGTTTTACTAATGAATTCTGCGGGGGGTTTTCCGGTTGCTGATTCTACTGCTTGGTTGACGTACCGGAGGCGCAATTCTCGATCGAACCGCGCTATGATATCGGTAGCATTTTCGGCTAGGGCGCTGAATGCCTGTTCGCGCTGCTGCAGTTCTTCTTGAGTGCGGTGGTGTTCGGTTACGTCTCTGGCAAAAGAGAGAATTGAAACTACTATTCCTGATTCATCGACGAGTGCAGAATTGTACCATTCGCAGTAAATTACCGAGCCATTTTTGGTATAGTTGCGGTTGCGGCAAACGTTGCGGGGTTCTCTGCGGTGTAACAGTTGATTTGCGACGGCGCACACTTGCTCGAAGTCTTCTTGATGAACTATTGACCATTCGTGCCAGTATTTGCCGATTACTTCTGCTGCACTCCAGCCAAATATTTGTTCTGCCATTGGCGACCACCGCACTACCCGCAATTCCCTGTCCCACTCTATAACTGCCATTGGCGAGTTTTCTAGGTGAAATTCCAGTCGCGAGTTGGCTTGTTTTATTTGAGTTTGAAGTTGCTGGCGGAGTTGTTTAGTCCCGGCAAAGCGATGGCTGATTTCCTGTGCGTTTTCTGAGCCAGTTTCGGCAATGTAAGCAATGGTTTCTGCTGTTTGTTTTTCGAGTTCATTCCAAGCTAGTTCGAGGGCTAATTCCGCCTGCTCTAGCTCAGTGATGCTGTTCTGAAACAGTGCGGCACTTTCAACTGGAATTTCAGGCATATTTTTGACACTTACGCAAGTGTTAATTTTAGAATTAAAAATTAAAAGTTAAAAATTAAAAATATGTAATTTCCTGTGAAATTATACATTTTTAACTTTTAATTTGTGGAGAGAGCCGATCGTTAGAGGCGGGCGGTGCTATTAAAGACTCTCAGTAAAAGGGTTTGGGGCGCAGATCCGCAATTGTGGTCGATCGATTTAAAACTATCCTGGGCAAGAGTGCGGGCGGGAGCTGGCGCTAAGTATATTTTTGCACAGGGTTGTTGTTTGGGGGCGATCTCAAGGATATCGGCGTGGGCCGATCGCGAATCTGTAGCAGGGCATTGCGTATGCCGCTCCCCATCGGTCTGAGCTTAAGGCGTCAAACCCACAGTCAGACAGGGGCTTTGACGCCTTAAGTTCAGACCGATGAAACCCCTCCTACCTACAAATAATCTCAAATCGGTTTGGTCAATATACTCCTGGACGCATAAATAGCAAAGAAAGCGGGTTTTTACCAGTGTTAAAGGTCGGGATGCAGTATTTTCGCAATAAAAACAACCCGCTTTCTGACCGCCCGTGCGTAAGTCATACAATAAAAAGCTAAAATAAAATCTAAAGTTATTCAGTCTTTTAGGTCACTTATGACTGCTGCTGCACCAGTTAAAACTCAGTACGAAGCCATTATCGGTCTCGAAACTCATTGTCAATTAAGTACGAATACTAAAATTTTCTCCAGTTCTTCTACAGAATTTGGCAATGCCCCAAATACTAACATTGACCCAATTTGTATGGGAATGCCAGGAGTGTTGCCGGTATTAAATCAAAAAGTGCTGGAGTATGCGGTGAAAGCAGGGCTGGCTCTCAACTGCGAAATCGCACCTTACAGTAAGTTTGACCGCAAGCAATATTTCTATCCCGATTTGCCGAAAAATTATCAAATTTCTCAGTTCGATTTGCCGATCGCTACTAACGGTTGGCTAGAAATTGAACTGGTAGACGAGAGGGGAAATTCTACTAGAAAAAAAATCGGGATCACTCGCTTGCACATGGAAGAAGATGCCGGAAAATTGGTTCACGGCGGCAGCGACCGGCTCAGCGGTTCTACTTATTCGCTGGTGGATTACAACCGCGCCGGTGTGCCTCTAATCGAAATTGTTTCGGAACCGGATTTGCGATCGGGCGCGGAAGCTGCCGAATACGGTCAAGAATTGCGCCGGATCGTGCGCTACATCGGTGTTGGCGACGGGAATATGCAGGAAGGTTCGCTCCGGTGCGACGTGAATATTTCAGTGCGCCCCGTTGGCTCAAAAGAGTTCGGCACGAAGGTGGAAATAAAAAATATGAACTCTTTTAATGCGATCGAACGGGCGATCGATTACGAGATCGAGCGGCAAATTCAAGCCGTGGAAAATGGCGAAACCATCGTCCAAGAAACGCGGCTTTGGGATGAAAACAAGCAGTGTACTTTCAGTATGCGGGTTAAGGAAGGTGCGAGCGATTATCGGTATTTCCCGGAACCGGATTTGCCTCCGATCGAAGTTTCGGCCGAGCAATTGCATGATTGGCAAGCTCAACTGCCGGAATTGCCGGCAATGAAGCGCCATCGCTACGAAACTGAGCTCGCTCTTTCTCCCTACGACGCGCGGGTGCTGACTGACGACAAAGCGGTGGCGGAGTATTTTGAACAATCGATCGCCGCCGGTGCTGTGGCTAAACAAGCTGCGAATTGGGTGATGGGCGATATTACTGCTTATCTGAAAAATGAAAAACTGGCGATCGCAGAAATTCCTTTCCAACCGCAGGATTTAGCCGAACTGCTGGCGCTAATTGATGCCGGTACGATCAGCGGCAAAATCGCTAAGGATATTTTGCCGGAGTTGCTGGCAAACGGCGGTTCGCCTCAGAAGTTCGTTGAGAGCAAGGGTTTGATTCAAATTTCGGATACTGGGGCGATCGATCGGGCCATAGATGCCGTGTTGGCCGCCAATCCCAAGGAGCTCGAACAGTACCGAGCCGGCAAAACTAAGCTGCTGGGCTTTTTTGTCGGTAAGGTGATGAAGGAAACGGGCGGCCGAGCCGATCCGAAATTGACCAACGAGCTGCTGGCGGCAAAGCTTAACTGCCCAGGCTAAGCATTCGTTAAGGGGGTTCTGTAGCGGAGACAGCGGCGGGCGGTTTTTCTCGATTCCGCCGCTGTCTCGCGCTGCCGGCTGGATGGTAACTTTATAATTAATATACATTTCTTTACAACATCTTCACGTTTGGGGGTTTCACCCCTCATCCCGATAGTGCTATATTGTGTTGTGTAGATGCACCCTGATGGCAGAGAGAGTTACTTAGGTAGCTCTCTCTTTTTTTTGTCTATTGTTTGTGGACGCGGACGTGAAAATACGGATGGGGAGAAAGGGAGTGCGTCATATCGCTTACCGATTAACGATTGCCGATTAGCAATTACCGCTGTGAGTCTATTAATATCAACTTTAGTTATTAACTAATTTTGACATGATGAGCGAACAAGCTAGCGAGCTAATCAAGCAGGGGATTTCGCAATATCAGGCGCACCAATTTGAGGCGGCGCTGGATTCTTGGCAGCAAGCGCTGGCGCTATATCGCTCAATGGACGATAAGCGGCGATCGGGTGCGGCGCTGGGTAATATAGGCGTAGCTTACGAAGCGCTGGGAAATTATGCTCAGGCGATCGACTGCTACCAGCAGCATTTGGTGTTAGCGCGGGAAATTGGGGATCGCCGGGGTGAGGCGAATGCTTTGGGAAATTTGGGCAATGCTTGCTGTGCTATGGAGGATTTTTCTGGTGCTATTGATTACCAGAAACAGCGTTTGGCGATCGCGCGGGACACGGGCGACGGGCGGTCTGAGCTCGAAACTTTGGGCAATTTGGCGCTAGCTTACGATGCTAATGGAGATTTGCCTAGTGCGATCGAATGTTATCACCAGCAGTTGTCGATCGCGCGCGCCAGCAAGGACGATCGCATTGAGCGCAATGCTCTCAAGAATTTGAAGCTTGCTTACAAGTATTTAGCAGATTACGAGAAGGCTAACCAGTACCGACAGGAGCAATTGGCGATCTTCCGGGAACTGTTTTTAATTGATAAAAATAAGAGTTTTGTACAACTTGCAGAAACAGTTGGTTTGAATCCGATTGAGGATTTTGCCGGAGCTAACTTAAGCGGTTTTGACTTGCACTACGCTGATTTTAACGGTGCGGATTTGCGCGAAACCAACCTCCGGGGTACAGATTTGACTTTGGCCGATATCAGCGGTGCTTTGCTGAGCGCTGCTATTTTAATTGATGCTAATTTGTGCAATGCTAATTTGCGGGATGCTGAACTCAGCAGCGCCAATTTGAGCGGTGCTGATTTGCGGACAAAGCTGCCCCGTGCCAATTTGAGCCGTGCAAATTTAACCAATGCCAATTTGAGCAGTGCTTATTTACCGAATGCTATTTTAGTTGATGCAAATTTGACTGATGCTAATTTTAAAAATGCTGATTTGAGCGGTGTTGATTTGAGCGGGGCGATTTTAAACGGGGCTGATTTGAGCCGGGCTGATTTAAAAAATGTGGTGGTTAAAAATGCGAACTTTTCTGGTTGTCTGGGAATTTCGGAAGCCGTGAAGGTTGAATTGACCGCACGGGGCGGGATTTTTGAGTAGAATTAATTGGAAAGGTTGGTAATTGTAGAGGGTAACAAAAGCTATGACTGCCGTAACTGCAAAACGATTCTCGATCGCCGAATATCACCGTTTGGGAGAACTCGGTTTTTTCGCTCCCGATGAGCGAGTTGAATTGATTCGCGGAGAAATTATCATTATGGCTGCTAAAGGTAGGCTTCACTCTGTTTGCAACAGTCTTTTACTTGAGGAGTTAGTCATTTTACTGGCAAGACGCGCTCGCTTGCGCGTACAAGAGCCGATTATTTTGTCTGATGATAGCGAACCAGAGCCTGATGTTGTGATTGCTCGCAATCGTGATGACAATTATTTGTCTTCTCACCCGGAGCCGGCTGATATCTTTTTGGTAATTGAGGTTTCAGATTCTACTTTGAAGTACGATCGCACAACCAAGTTGTCTCTCTATGCTGAGACTGGGATTTCTAATTATTGGATATTTAATTTGGTTGATAATCAACTGGAAATGCACAGCGAACCTTATCAGAAACAAAACGGAAGTTATAGTTATCAATTGCAACGAGTTGTTTTGCCAAATCAGACGGTGGTAATTCCTGGTTTTTCAGAGTTGTCTCTGGATTTGTCTTTGGTATTTCCCGCGCAGATTGGCGAGTAAAAAATCTAGCTCGACCGCACATATTTTAACTCATTAATTAGAGAGCGATTGAGCTTTGTTCGATGGATGATATAATGTAAAAGTGCAAAGGAATGAAGCATAAAACTAGCACGATCATTCAAAACAATTTGGTTGATAACCCCTGATTTATTCGCGGGAGAAATCTAAAATCTAAAATCGTTCTCCTCTAGCGATCGCCCCGAAGTCTAAAATCTAAAATCTAAAATCTAAAATCTAAAATCAGATGACTGCTAAAACTCTCGCCCCCCCGGAACAAATTGTCCAGCTATCGGGTATCAGTTGGCAAACCTACGAAACTTTGCTTGCCGAAATCGGCGATCGGCAAATTCGACTGACATATAATCGTGGCAATTTGAAAATTATGGTGCCATCCCCAGAACACGAACGTTTCAAAACAATAATGGGTCGATTTGTTGAAACCTTAGCTGAAGAATTAGATGTGAGAATTGAACCCCTTGGTTCCACAACTTTCAAACGTCCTGAACTTAGCGGTGCAGAACCGGATGAATGTTTTTACATTCAGAATATTAGTGCAGTTAAAGGCAAAAAAAGAATCGACCTGAATCAAGATCCTCCGCCAGATTTAGTGGTGGAAATTGACATTACCAGCCGTTCGGAAAATACCTTGCAGGTTTATGCGGATCTGGGAGTGCCGGAAGTTTGGATTTATAATGGATCGCGACTCAGAATCCACAGATTAGAAAATGGAGAATACGTTGAGGGCGAGATCAGTTTAGCATTTCCCAGCTTACCGATATTAGAGATTGTCAGATTTTTGGAACAATCAGAAACAATGGACTATTTGGAATTAGTAAAAGCATTTCGGAATTGGGTAAAAAGCCAAATTCAGCAAAACCGATGAAGGGCGGATAAAATTAAACAAAATTTCCAGTCTCAATGGATAAAAAAATGCTGTAGTGTGATAGATTAAAAATTAAGCCCTCCTCGAAATCTCCATCACAGTCTGGCAAAGCCAGCACATCTACCGATATGCGATCGCTAGAGTCTCACAACAAATATCCAGATTGCTTGTGGATGCAATTAGAAGCAATTCCAGTTGCATCGGTTGCAGCCCAAACCCAGCAGCTCGACATTCACTTGAGCTTGAATTTTAACGAGCATTGGGAACCCCTGCTAGGTGGTCGCGTCAAATTTGGCCTGCAAGGCGGGACGCTCAAGCTCAATTTAGAAAACTGCGAAATTCCCGTAGCATCGCGTCAGTTAGTCGGTTCTTTCAAGCTTTCGCCAATAGAAGAAACGCAGCTTATTCAAAGCAGTTCAGAAGTTTTATTAACTGAAAATCTGCGGGGAGTTCGAGACAGCCATCATGCGGAAAAAATAAATGAAACGGACTGCACGTTTTGTCACATTTCCACAATAGGCGATGATACAAGGCCCGCTTGGATATTTGCATTAGAACAGGGCAAATCAGTATTAAAAGGTTTGCTAAAAAGTGCTAAACTGGGACAATTTTCCGCCCAACCATTGCGGATGGCAGCAACTTTTGAAGTGGCGAAAGAAGATATTTATATCACCGATGCAGAGGGTTTGTGGCGGCACGATATCACGCCTAATCAACATTCAGTTTTAGAAAGAATCATCACTGTATATCTGCAAAAAAATAAACTCCAACCGGCTATCAGTTGGGCGCTATTGTCCTACAATTTGCCTCCGGTTGAACAGCGCGAGGTGGAAATTGTCCCGGAAGCTGAATCCCAATTGCAGGAAATGGTCGATCGCATTATCTCCGCTGAAACCGACAACTTTGTGGAGTTGGCAAAAATCGCCAATCTCAATCCAGCACAGGATTTCGCGGGTAGCAGCTTGCGCGGAACCACTTTAAGTGCAGTGGATTTTAGCAGCGCAAATCTCGATCGGACAAATTTCCGGGGTGCAAACTTAAGCGATGTCGATTTCAGCGACGCCAACCTGCAAAATGCCAAATTCGGCGGTGCAGATTTGAGTGGCGCTTTCTTAGGAAATGCTGATTTAAGCGGCGCAGATTTGTACAAAGCAAGTCTAGCTTTAGCTAACCTCAGCGGTGCCAATTTGAGCGGCGCAAACCTGCTGGAAGTGAACTTAACAAATACTAATTTCAGCGGTGCGAATGTCGAGTCAGCCAGATTCGGGAACAATTCAGGAATGGATGAGGAGATGCAGGTGAATCTACAGCAGCGAGGCGCAATTTTTGAGGAGGTTTAGCCGGTAAGTGCGAATCCCTTTCATCCATCTGCGTCCATCGTGGCACGGGCGTCTCGCCTGTGCGATGGAATTTCACCTTTAAACTGCCGCCTCTGAAAAAAGTTGCTTCTTAATCTTTAACTCTCTAACTAAATTTATAGAGGGCGATGAACCGTAGCTGTTAAGAGGGCAAACAGGCATTTCTTGCCAACACTGATGGCAAAACCAGTAGACTTGACTTTGGCGAACGTGACGCACCAGTTGATTCGTGCAGCAAGGACAGCTTGTCATAAAAACCTCTTTTTTATCGACGAAAGTGTATTTGTCTTTTGTTGCCAAGTGCTGTAAGTTGGGTTGAAGCAGCAACTTTATGAATGTAGAGGTAAGAAGTAAAGATTTGGTAAAGAATACAAAGTTGTTAAGGAATTGATGCAAATCGAAAGATTTCGTAAAAATAGCAATAACTGAGATAAATTGTATCCAACAATCCCCTGGTTCCCAGAGAGGATACTCAGTCTCAATCCCAACCCAACACCTTCGCAATCTCCACGGCAAGCATAGTTGGATCGAGAGGATTGACGATCGCTGCTGCAAGTTGAGATTCGTGGAACCAACTCTGTTGCAAATCTCACCATTTGGCTTTGAGAGTTAGCAGCAGAACCGGAATCTCTTCGGTTTCGGGTGTGGTTTTTAGTTGTTTTAGAAATAGCAATCCATCTATTTCGCCGATAGAAACCTCCCAAATAATCGCATCGGGCTGATAGAAACTTGCTTGTCGCAAGCCTTCTAAACTCGAACTCGCAGCTTCCACCTTCCCACCTACTATATCAGTCAAGCAAGCCTGAATTACCCTCCGCTACAGTCAGATTTTTGTGAATTAATAAAAGTCTTTTTGTACTCATACCAATAACTTGCAAACCCTTCATTTATTTTTTGAACAGCCTGTCCAATAGTAAGCGTGTCTGGGTTTTTGGCGGGGTTGTCACGCCCCCAGGGTGAGTTTGGGAAGCCTACCAATAGGGATACTAAGATTGTCAAGTCTGAAGAATCCTGGGTCGGCCAGACCGGGGAGTATCAATCATTCCATCCCAATATCTCTGCCACTTTTCCCGGCAGGCTGGTGGCTTCAAATGGTTTGCGAATTACCCCAGCAACACCCATTTCGGCAAATTCAGCGATATCGCTTGACATAACTCTTGCTGTCAGCAGAATCACTGGAATCGATCGAGTTATGGGATCGGATCGGAGATGAGCGTACACAGCAAACCCATCCATTCCCGGCATTGATAAATCCAGCAAAATAGCGTTAGGTCGTTCTGTTTGTAGGAGTTGTAAACATTCTTCTCCTGATTCCGCCACCAGGGTGTTCCATCCCGCGAGGTCTTCCAGGCACAACTGTACCAGTTCGCGGAGGTGTTCTTGGTCATCAACGATGAGAATTTGTTTCCCTTTCATCTTGTTTTCGGGCAGGAGACTGCCATCGTAATTAGCTACTTGCAAAGCGTTCATTTTTTTTGTTGATTATAAATTAATTTTTTGGTTGCCAATTGGGTCTCAAATACACATCTTTGAGCGATTGCTTAAAGATGTGTATTTGAGACTTGAATCCGAACTTGGGATGGCTGAACTCTCAACTCTTTAGCAAGCTGAATTGTTAAACCATCCGAGTGTATTTCCGTTCCATAGGTTTCAGGATGTACGCGGTGGGGCAACGGGATGAGACTTTGAAATCCACTAGGAAGGAAATAACCTTCTACTCCCGCAGCTTCGGTAGGTTGACCTTGGATTAAAACAGTTTCTGGAGTGATTTGGAGATTCAATTTGACAAGATGAATGTCCCAAATGTCAACTTTAAGGATAAGTGTCACATCATGTCCGGTCAATTAACCATGATTCCTGTAGGGGCGGGTTCGCCAAGATATTGAATAGAAACGGGAAAATCTGTAAACCCGCCCCGGCCTTTAATCGCGGTCAATCTATGGGACATGATATCACATCCTTTTCTTGAATTTTAATGCCTGCGATCGGTATTTCCTCTGTATGAGCAATCCAAAGTGTGGATTGCTGACAGGCATTGAGCCAAGCGGAAAATGAACCTGCGAAATCCTGATTTAGATCGTTCAAAGCCTGAAAAGCATTCATTGAGTCTCCTCCTAATGCAAAGAACTTTTAGCTGCATAACAGGAGACTAAATAGCAACGGTAAGGAATTGGTAAAGATGCCGTTATTGTTACAAAACTTCACAAAAATGGTGAAAGTTATTCAACCCATCCCAAAATCTCTGCTACTTCTTCCGTCAGGGTGATGGGTTGGATGGGTTTGGAAATTACTCCAGCTACCGCCATCTGGGCAAATTTAGCCCGATCGCTGGGCAAAACTTTCGCTGTCAGCAGAATCACTGGAATCGATCGGGTAATCGGATCGGACTGGAGGATCTCGTACACAGCAAACCCATCCATTCCCGGCATAGATACATCGAGCAAAATGGCGTTGGGTTGTTCTATTTGCAGTATTTGTAAACATTCCTCTCCCGATCCTGCCCCCACTGTTTCCCATCCGCCTAAATCTTCTAAGCAGGCCTGCACAAGTTCCCGAAGGTGTTCTTCATCGTCAACAACTAGAATTTGTCTGTCAGTCATGGGATTTTGGATTGGAGATTTTGGATTTGGGATTGATGCTACAGATTAATCTAAGGGTTATTCCATGGTGGCTAAGGGTAGGGTAAAGCAAAATGTGCTGCCTTCACCTAAGATACTTTCCGCCCAAATTTTGCCGCCATGCCGCTCAACTATACTGCGACAGATTGCTAAACCTAAACCAGTGCCTCCTTTTTCACGGGAGTCGGAGGCATCAACTTGCTGAAATCGCCCAAAAATGAGTTCTAGTTTATCGGCAGGAATGCCTCGCCCGCGATCGCTAACTTGGAACAGCACAAAGTCTGTCTGGTTTTCGGCACTTAGATGAATTGTGGAATCGGCAGGTGAGAATTTAATCGCATTACTGAGCAAATTTGTTAAGGTTTGGACGATCGCATCTCTTGTTGCCCAGACTTCTGAATCGGTGGGATTAACGATTAATGAGATTTGCTGTTGAGTAGCCAGAGCCTGCATGCTATCTACTGCTTGCTGCATCAAATCGGCAGCTTTGCAAACGGTTTTCTCGACAATTGCCCGCCCGGAGTCTAGGCGCTCCAAATCTAAAATATCATTAACCAGGTTCACTAATCGATTGGTATCGAGGTGGGCAATTTCAATCATGCGTCTAGATTTTTCGGGCTTTTTATCGTAAACCCCACTTTTTATTAGTCCCAATGACATTTGGATTCCTGCCAAAGGAGTGCGAAGTTCATGGCTGACAATACCAATGAACTCATTTTTAATCTGTTCTAGCTTTTGTCGTTCGGTAATATCTTCCCCAATGCTGATAGTTCCAATGATGTTTCCCTCTGAATCTTGCAGCATGGTATTGTTCCAGGCAATAAATCGTTCGTCACCCGATTTGGTTAAGATCAAATTTTGATAATAGGGATGATAGTTATGGGCTAAAACTTCAGAAAAAACCACTTGAATCGATTGTTGATTAGAAGGGGGTAAGAAGTTTTCAAACCAATTTTTTCCTAAAACTTCTGGGTGAGTATATCCTGTAATTTTTAAGAAAAAAGGATTAACATAATTAATATTTCCCCATTGATCGAGTCCGACAACAATCAACTGCACGTTATCCAAGAGCGATCGCCAGCGTCGTTCGGCTTCCCGGATGGTGGCTTCGGCTTGCTGACGTTCTTGCAGTTCTAGCTGAAGTTGTCGGTAGAGTTTGGATTGCTGGATAGCGATCGACAATTGGCTGGCAATCTGTTCAAGTAATTCTATTTCCCAGGATTTCCATTGACGAGGTGCAGTATTTTGGTAGATAGCTAACAAACCCCAGAGATTTTCTCTCAAAAATATCGGAAAAACAGCATAACTTTTTGCTTGCAATTGTTCCACTAGCTCGATATGACAGGGTTGAAGTTCAGCACAGTAAATATTATTAACCACAAAACTTTCATGATTTCGGAATCGACCGCCTTGAGTTTCTTGCAGATAGGTATCTACACAATTTTTTTGAAGATCGCTTCCTATCAGTTTTCTCCAACCCTCACCAACTGACTCGACGACAAAATCACCACTCCAATCAGGATTAAATCGGTAAATGGCAGTGCGATCACTTTGTAATGTCTGCCTGATTTCAGTAACAGCAGTATTTAGGACGGCATTCAGATCCAAAGATTGGCGAATTCCTTGAGTAATCCTCCAGAGCAAATTTTCCTTTCTAGATTTCTGTAGTAAGGCTGCTTCCGCCTCTTGTCGAACTTCTTCGAGGTGCTTCGCTATTGTGATATCTTGATGAACGGCCACCAGAACATCGCCATAGTCGGAATGATTGAATACAGAGCAAGTTGCACTACACCAAAATGGAGTCCCATCTTTCTTGACATTATGAACTTCATAGCTGAATTCACTGTTTTGTAAAACTGCAGACCGAATAGCTTGATTTACATCTTCAGCACTTACCGATTCGCTAGGATAGTTCACTATCGAAACGTGCTGACCGTTAAGTTCACCACACTCATAGCCAAACATCCGCTCAAATTTAGGATTGGCATAGACAATAACTCCATTATCTGCTCTTACTAAACAAATGCCTTCCGCCATATTGCGGGTAATGACAGCCTGAAGCTCAAGCATTTGTTCGGCTTGTTTAAGTTTAGTCAGATCGCGCAGACTGACGATTACCCCTACAATCTTTTCGGCTATATCACGTAAAGGCGTATAGGTAACGCTCAAAAATTGCCTGACTAAAGTGGGAGAGTCAAACCAGTTTTCAGACTGAATTGTTTCGCCAGCCAAACATCTGTCTAACCTAGGTTTTATCAAGTGATCGAATACGTCTGCATCCAGGATATTTCTAACAGAATTTCCGATAACTTCGCTTTCAGATTTGTTGCACCAAGTCAAATAAGCTTGATTAACTATTTGATAAATATAGTTGCTATTCATCAGTACAATCATATCTGTTGTATGGAAGAGGATTCGTTCATATTGGCGGAATGCTTCTTCAGTACGTTTGCGATCGGTGATATCAAATACGCTAGAACGACTCATCATGAAGTTACCTGCTTCATCATAAATTGCTGTAGCATTTAAGTTGATCCAAATGGGTTTTCCGTTTTTGTTCAATAGCTGAAACTCTAAATTGTTGATCCAGCCTTGTTGTTTAAATAATGGAAAGTTTTGATAAAAAGTTTTTTGACTGTCAAGCGTAATTAAATCTACAAATTTCTTTTTATGCACAATTTCATCGCGGGTATAGCCTAACCAATTCAGTTCCGTATCATTAATCATAATTATGGTTCCTGCTGCATCTAGGGAATGATAGCCACAGGGAGAATTATTATAGAGGTCTTCAACTTGATTGATATATTGTTGCAAGCTATGGTTGACTTCAGTGAGTTCTGCTGTCCGTTCTATGACTCGTTGTTCGAGTTCAGTATTGAGTTGTTGTAGGGCAATTTCTGCTTGTTGCCGCTCCCTCAGTTCCGTTTGTACTCGCTCAAATAAATCAGCTTGCTGAATGGCAATTCCAGCTTGAGTTGCTAGCTGTCGCATGAGTTCAATTTCTGATGGTTGCCATTCGCGAGGTGCTGCACACTGATGGGCAATCAATAATCCCCAAAGTTCTTCTCCCTCAAGGATAGGAATAACCAGGTTAGCTCTCACTTGAAAATTTGCCAGGAATTCCCGGTGACAAGTATCAATTCCGGCAGTATAAATATCTGATTTAGAGGTGAATAAGCCTTGTTTGAAGGGTTCGATATAGCTTTCACTCAAGCAAGGATCGTGGATCTGAGTGGATAAGATTGGTGTCCATTCTGAACCAACGGACTCTACCACCACCTTTCCGCTCCAGTCTGGAGCAAATTGGAAGATAATTACGCGATCGCATTGCAGAACGTTTCTGAGGTCAGTTACCGTAGTGTTGAGAATATCTTCTAGTTTGAGGGATGCGGAGAGAGAAAGTGCTGTTTTAGCCAGGATTGGGTGTGGCTGTTGTTGCCATTTCCCATAATCTTCATTAGTATGTTCTATCATTAATCTACCTAATTAATTACATTTTTTATATTGAGGCAGAAACCGGGTTTTTACCCCTCGTGCGTAAGTTCTATTTAAGTATTTTAGGACTTAAGCTGTCGCGCATTTAAATTGTATATTCTCTGCGGGCGGGACGCCCACCCCACAAGACTTTAATTTTTTTTGACAGACAATTTAAATGCCGCAACAGCTTACGAAATCATCCCAGGTATGGGGGCAACCACGGGGGGTTTGCTCCGACAAAACACTATATATTCAGGCTATGGGTAAGTCCTATATTTCTCGGCTTAAGTAAAGGACGAGCGCGCCTGATTCGACTGAGTACCCGCGTCACTAATTCAGGCCCTAGTACCGGCTTGGTAATAAAATCATCGGCTCCCGCTGCAAAGGCTTGTTGGAGAGATTCTGGATCGGTATGGGCTGTCACCACTAAAATCGGTAAATTTTCCCATTGGATATCCTGTCGGACGACTTGACACAATTCTAAGCCGCTGACGATCGGCATTTCTAGATCCAGCACTACTAAATCGGGCTTAGTGCTAATTAACACCTCCCAAAATTGTTGTGGTTCTTTGAGATTTGTCACCTCAATTCCCCAAGGAGTCAGTAACGCTGATAATTGAACCAGCATCACAGGGTCATCATCTACGATTAAGACTTTGGCTTCTGAAGTTTTAGGACTGGGTAGAACACGGGTGATGGCTCGAAAAATTTGCTCGGTGGTTGCAGGTTTGTGGAGAAATTGCTTAGCACCTAAGCGCGATACAGCCAAGCGATCGGCAAGACTATCTCGTCCGGTAAAAACGATTATAGGAAGAGTAGGCGATCGCTCGGTCAATTCTCGCAGTAGCGTCAATCCATCTTCCTCTGTCTCTGCAAAGCTTAAATCTAGTAACATCACATCGGGCATTGACAAAGCAAGACGCGATCGGGCAGCAGTAATATTCGGCGCAATTTTCATCCGAAATCCCCAAGCTTCCGATTCTACTTTCAATCGCTCCGTTAATGCAGCATCATCATCAACTACCAAAACCCGATAGTTAAAATTTGAAATAGTAGAAACTGGTGCAGCCGTTGATGTAATCGGTGTTTTGTCTAATTCCTGATGTAATCCTGTCACCAATTCCGAAAAGCGGGTAATTTCCTCAGCAGTCAAAGAGCGATCGTTTATTAGCAAATTCTCTGCAGAGCGTGCCAATTTCGAGCCTTCGGGATAACCAAAAGATCCCAGAGAGCCTGCCAATTTATGAGCTTCATGTTTTGCCGCTTGCTGTAATTCTGTTGCTAATTTTCCTGCTAATAGAGCAGTTTTTGCCTCAGCCAATACAGCAATTTGTTGGTTGAAGCCTCCCCGAAACCGCTCTAAAACTTTGTCGCTCTCAGACTTATCTATCCCGCGAGATTGAGGTTTTTGGGTGCGCTCAATCCCAGGATTATTTGAACTAGATGACGCAGATTGGGGGTACGGTTTCAGTCGATAGCCCATGCCATAAACTGTTTCGATAATTTCTTCAGTTAAGCCGCCGGCCTTCAGTTTCTTTCTGACATCCTTAATATGAGTGATAATAGCGCGATCGGTTGGTGCGTCGTCAAATCCCCACAGACGATCCAAAATAGCACTGCGGCTAAAGATGCGATCGGGATTTCGCAGTAATAATTCCAGCAGATTATATTCTGTCGCTGTCAGTGAAATTATTTGTTCGCAAAATGTCACTCTACCAGCATCCAAATCTAAACAAAGACCTCCCCAAGTCAATGTATTAGCCGGTGAATTCTGAGTAGAAACTCCTGGGGAAAGTGCTTTACTGCGTCGCAATAAAGTTCGGATTCTTGCCAGTAATACTTCCGTAGCAAAAGGCTTGCTGATGTAATCATCGGCACCCGCATCGAAAAGAGCCACCACCTCCGCATCAGAATCCTTTGCCGTCATTAACAGGATCGGTTTGTGGTAGCCTTGCGATCGCAGTTGCCGACATAGACTAATTCCATCTAGTTTGGGAACCTGCACGTCTAACAAAATCAGGTCATACTCAATTGCTGCTGCCAAGTCTAGGCTCACTTGTCGATCATTTGCCCGATCGAACCCGTAATGATTTGCTTCCAACACATTTGCCAGTGTTGCACTCAGCCCTCCATCGTCCTCTACGAGCAGAATTTTTATCGGAGACTTGTTCATTTTGGCTGTGCGGTTCAATTCCCATGCGATCGACGCACTTTGATGTCAGGCCGAACCGTGGCTTTTAACTAAATCAATGCTACTCATTACTACTGCTTTTATCTTAGCATTTTTGCAGTCAAATCACCTAAAAATTGCTGTCACTTCCGCAGTTTACATAAAACGTATCACCCTTTCATCCATCTGCGTCCATCGTGGCACGGGCGTCTCGCCTGTGCTTCCGAATCGGGTCAAAAAGAGCGAACGCCCCCAAAAAGAGCGATCGCCCTCCCAAACAAATTATCCTTCATCCTCCGACTTTACAGGAGGACGCCCAGAAATCACAATAAATCCCACAGACTCAAGAGTCATGTGCGGGTGGCGAATACCAGCTAAAACCGCTTCACTCAACAAACTTTCGGTATTGATTTCATCAGCCAAAACCGATTCTAAAAGTTGTTCGGATTTAGAAAGTCGATGCAAGCGCAATTGCAATTGATTCACCCGGTTTTCGAGTTGGATAGTAGCAGTGACAGCGAAACTATTGCACATTTCCACAAAAGCCGATCGCCCGCGCAGCAATTCCTCGGATACCACCCGTCCCTTTTGACAAAAATCATCCCATTCTAGCGGATCGACAAAACTGTCAATCAGCGACGTGCGATTTTTCGACAAATTATAATCCCGATTTGGCCCGCCTTTACCCTTATAAGCCCGCTGCAAAATCGCTAGAATTTCTGCATCCTCCACCAAAGACATCTGCTCACTGCGAGCATCTACAAACACAGTTTCAAAAGTTGGGAGGAATAGAGCATCAGCGCGGCGCTGCAAAGCTTTAAAGTTGTAATTTTCGATGTTTTGTGCTTGCAAAATTTGCCGAGCCGGCTGCACATCAGTCTGGATTGAATAATTAAACTGAAAGCCGAACCACTCCTTCCCAGGCGCAGCATCCCAACTTTCATCATGCCGCCACATTGCAAAAGCTTGACCGCGATCGTCCCAGCGAATATAAGAGCTAATTGCATCGATCAATCCCTCACCAATGCGGTAAAGAGCGACATCCGCATTTTGATAAGCAATACGGCGATTGTAACTACCATATTGCTGGCAATAAGGAACCAATCGGGTCATCAAATCGTTCGAGGGAATCAACGTTTTTTGAGTGGGTTTATAGCGCATCAACCCCGATACACTCGGATGTTCGATTTCTTTGAAGTGAAGAGCTTGACACAACCAACCTTCAGTAGCCCGCTGCATTTCTTTATGCTTAGCATCGCAGTTATCGAGAGATTCAAAATACTGAGATGCACTGTCATCAAGAGTATCAATTTCATCGAGAACGTACTGTTCATCAATTTTGATTTTCTCTTGTTCGATTTCAGTTTTAATCGCTTCAATTTCGCTGGATAAGCCCTTGCCTCCCTCAGCAAACAACTTTTCTTCAAGTTTGAGAAGTTTTTCCTCAGCATAAAACTGAAGGCTGGCAATAGATTTGTTGAAGATATCAAACCCATCTTTTAAAACTTGAAACCAAGCTTCGTGGGGACTCTCTGGCATATCCGGGCCTGCAAACAAACAACATTGCACTCCCATTTTGCTGCCAATGCGATCGACTCTGCCGAGTCTTTGTTCTAACTGATGGGGAAACCACGGCAAATCGAAGTGAACTAACCAATCTGTCAATTGCAGATTTACCCCTGCTTCGGCCGATCGATCGCACACTAAGATAAAACAATGGGGTTCAGTCTTAAACCGCTTGAGACTAGCCTCAACATCATCAGCCGATTTGCTCGTGTCATGGCTGGCGATCGCATTTTTACCAAATATTTTAGCTAAATTTTCCGCAATCTCTTTACAAGTTGCCGTAAAACTGGTAAAAATCACAATTTTCGGGAAACGCTCGCCCGGAATCGGCCGTTTAATTTGCTGTTGAATTCTCGACAGCAAATCGCGAGGATTGCTGTGATACTCGCGCGGAACCTTCAAAGCAACTGCCAAAAATCGGAGAATGGCGATTCGCAACAAACTCAGTCGATCGAGTCCTTCCTGGGGCTTTTCCAGGATGTTGAGCAAGGTTTCCAGTATTTCCTTTTCTTCGGGAAACAGCGCAGTTTTGGTCAAAATTGCCGTGTCATTTTGTCCAAATTCGCGATCGAGTTCTGGAGTCGATTTTTTCTGCAAACGAGCTTTGACCACCCGTTCTAAAAGACTCAGCCAAGTACCGGAAGCGCGGAAAAACAGCAGAAAAATTCTCTGATATTCGCTCGACTTGGGAGCGACTGTGCGCCATTTATCGAGTACGGTTTGAATTTCCGACCACTGTTCATCATTAAGATCGTACTCAGTTTTAGGGACAGCATCTCGGTCGAAAATCACATCTTCCACCGCATCGCGGCGGTTGCGAAGGATGCGGCGGTGCAGGCGGTAGGTATCGCTAACATGAGTGCGAATAGTTCGGACAAGGCGAGCCTGTTCTGCTGTTTCTTTAGTTTTCAAACAACTTTCTAACTCTGTTGCTAATCCGATTAAATAATCATCTTTGGCAAAAATAGTGCGGAGTTGAGCGAGTTTTGTTTGCAAAACAGCAGGCTTGGCATTTTCTCGGAAATCCAGCAAAGCGCGACCGATTTCTTGACGGTTTAGCACCTGTTCTTTGAAGCTTTCCAGGTCATCAAGACGGTAAGTTGTGGGATCTAGCAAGTGCAGCATCGTCAGAAAATCTTGCTCGCGGCCGAGAACTGGCGTTGCAGATAATAACAATACATTTTTGCTTTTCTGAGCTAGTTTCTGACAGAGTTCAAACGACTGCTGCTGAACACGATCGCTCGAATTTGCCATTGCCGCCACATCATGCGCTTCATCAACAATTAGAAAATCTAGGTTGGCGTTGCGGCTAATTTGATTGATGTCGCTAACAGCCACAAGCTGCACTCGGTCAGCAAAATGAGACAAATAAAATTTATTTTCTAACTCCTGCCGCCACTGTTCGAGCAGGTATTTGGGAACGAGTACCACAGCGCGTCCGTTGGGTTCATCTAGCAGAAATTGGCGGAGAATTGTGCCGGCTTCTACTGTTTTTCCCAGTCCTGGTTCGTCTGCTAATAAATAGCGCACGATTGGGTCTTCTAGGACGCGCCGGACGACTTCAACTTGGTGCGGATAGAGGTCTATGTTAGCAGAAATTAAACCCGTCATGCCGCGGCTGACTGCCCGCTGTTCGATCGCAGATTGAACGAATGCCAATCGGCGATCGTGAAAATACGGCGTTTCTTGGCCTTTGACTGCTAAAATGTCGATCGGATCGGCGATCGGGATATTGCAGCGAACGTAAAGTTCGGTTTCAACAGCTTGCAAACTTTGGCTGTCGGGGAGGTCAATTTCGTACTCTAATTTATCTTCATCCCAGTCATAAACTCGCCCAATTATCCATCTTTCCTGAGTGGTACTCCAGAGGTAGCAGCGGGTTTGGCGCTGAAGTCTGGCTTCTTGCAGCAAACCCAAGGGTACAGTTTTGCGGATGCGGTTTTTAACTGAGCAAAAATATTCAACTACGGCCTCGGTACGCGATACCTCGACAACTTTTCCGACTCCCAAATCGTTTCTGGGCGATCGAACTAACGAACCAACATCAATCATAATTTCAGCCTGACAATACTTACTAGATTACAATAAATCCTTTCCAGTTAAAACTTTTAGCAAAATGCGATTTTTGCCTGCGTCACTTTTCTAGTCAAATCACAGTCAATCTTGTATTCTGAAAAAAATAAGTTTAGCATGGTAACTCACATCTTGCACCATTCTCAAGAACTGGCTCTCCGGCCCGTTCCACAAAAGATAATTTTTCTCGCTTCACAGGCCGGAAAGCCTGTTCCTAAAAGGCTACCATTTTCTGTCCCAAGAAAACGTAGTGAAACAATCTCAAACCCTTGATTCAACGCCCTTGAGTGCGTAAGTCCTGAATAACTAATTACGAGGAAGGAAAAATCACACCTAGATTACCGGATTCCCATTTCGGATATTTCTGCATAACATTAGCGTAAATTTCTGAGTCTGTAAACCCTGTTAACCAAGCTTGTAGCTGAGGCCAAGGCTGTTGGTTGAACCAACCTTTATCTGTATGAGCGAATTGACGAACAAAAGGTGCGATCGCCATATCAGCCAATGCTATATTGTTACCAAATAAATATTTAGTGGCGCTTAACTGTGAGTTGAGTTTTTCCAGAAATAAAGAACCTTCATAACGATGTACTTGGGCATCCACACCGGGATAGCGATCGGGGTACTTATAACGATCAAGATGATATTTAAACCTATCATCAAATAGAGCGATTAGTTCCAGCATTTCTGCAACAGAACCTTGCTGTGGCATCAACCATTTTTCAGGATCGTGTTGTCTCAATGCCCACAACATGATATCGATACTTTGATCGAGTACCCGCCCGTCAACATCAATCAATATTGGTACTGTACCTTTGGCAGATACTTCCAACATCTCTGGTGGTTTGTCTCGCAAAACAACTTCCCGCAACTCACACACCCGATTGCTAACCATCAAGGCCAAGCGCGCCCGCATAGCATAGGGACAGCGGCGAAAGGAATACAAAATCGGGTATGTTGCTGACATATTATATCAATTCCGGTTGCACCGGAATTATTGTTGACTGTTGACAGTTGACTGTTAACTGGGGGTCGAAAAACTGAATGGTTGAGTGTTAACTGTTGACTCGATTTTATGATTCCGATGGCACCGAAACGATATAATTAGTCGATCGCGCGATCGGATTTTTCGGGTCAGAAACCCGGTTTCTTTCGATATTTCTCGTCGCCAAACAAGATTTTTCGTAGAAACCGGGTTTCTTTAAGCTTAGTGAATAATCATATTAGTCGCAGGTCTCATCTACTTTTTCCTTCGCCTCGTAGCGCGCGCCTATATGTACTTGGTTGCGACGCTTAGCAAGCTCAATCTGACGTTGACGTTCAGATAATCCTTGTTTTTTTGTTTCAGTTTTTGAGTCATAACAATGAGGACAACTCACACCAAGTACAAATAATTCAGAAGCCTTATCTTCCTGACTAATCGGGTGACGACAACCGCGACAAAGTTCATAATTACCCGGCTTTAAGTCCTGACCCACAGAAACCCGTTCATCAAAGACAAAACACTCACCTTCCCAACGACTTTCTGCTTCCGGCACAGTTTCCAAATATTTTAAAATTCCGCCTTCGAGATGATAGACTTCCTCAAAACCTTGACTGCGCAAAAAAGCAGTAGATTTCTCGCAGCGAATACCACCCGTACAAAACATTGCCACCTTGGGTTTATTGCGTAAAGCAGTTTCCCGCAGCACCCATTCAGGTAACTCAGAAAAGCTTTTTGTTTTGGGATTAATAGCGCCTTCAAAAGTACCCATAGATACCTCGAAGTCGTTACGCACATCAACCACGACAACATCGGGATCGTCAAGCAGCTTATTCCACTCATCAGGCTTAACATATTTGCCAGCCATCAGGCGGGGATTAATGTCTGGTACTCCCATCGTGACGATTTCGCGCTTCAAGCGTATTTTCAGGCGGTAAAAAGGTGCTTTTTCCGAGAAAGATTCCTTGTGTACCAGATCCGCAAAACGCGGGTCACTACGCAAGAATGCCAGCACTGCGTGTACGCCCTCGGACGCGCCGGCAATCGTGCCATTGATCCCTTCTTCGGCCAGCAAGATAGTGCCTTTGACGTTGTTGTTGTTGCAACAATCGAGTAGCGGTGCTTTCAGGTCAGCAAAATCAGGTAGTTCAACGAACTTATATAAAGCAGCAGTTAAGAAATAAGCCATAGATTGAATTTATAGCACTAATTAATTTTCATACTTCTATGAAAATTCAGTCAAAGCGGACGGTGGGACTCAAACCCACGACGTTCAGCATGGAAGCAGTAAGTATGACTCAGGGAACCTTATACTGGCAAAGGGTTACATCCTCTGCACAGATTTTTGTCTCCTATTTTGTCTCCAATTTGTCTCCAATTTGCCAAAATTGTCCTGTCCCTTTTGAGATTTTACCATGACCCATCCCTTAGTAGGGCTAAAAAAGGAGCAGTAGTTGTCCAGACTCGCAGTGGTAGGTTGCGCTTGCAGTTGCCCCGCCAGATTTACGGGGGCGATGGTAAATACCTGTACCTGAACCTGTCTGACAGCCCTAAAAACTGGGAACTGGCACAAGCCAAAGCCCAACTGATTGAATCTGATATCAAGTTCGAGCGTTTTGACCCTACCCTCAAAAAATACAAACCGCAAACTCACTTGACTGTTATTGAGACTGTCAAGCTCAAACCCTAACAAATTTTGACTCAGTTGTTTCAGAGTTATTTAGAATTCAAAAAAACCTGCTGTCCAGCCAGAAAATTTCACTATTTAGTGACCAGCATTCAAGCTTATATTGACCGCTGTCCTTATCAAAGTTTGTCCGAGGATGATGCTTGGCAATTGCGCCCGTGGCTGCTTGGCGACACTACTAACAGTATGACTGAGCGAGTATTGACTTACATGAATGCAGCGATTGAATGGCAGGGTAAGCTCATCTAATTTGGTATAAATTGTACTTGACAATAACTCAAATTAGTGTTCTTAAGTCAAGTCGCGATCGCCCATGATAACGCTCCCTTATTACCAATAATTTCAGGGATTTTTATTAAAAATAATCAACCGGACATGATACAATCGGGCAACTATGCCCATAATCAAATCTTGAGTAAAATACTTTATGTCTCAGGGTTTTGAGATTAAACCTGCCTCTGCTAAAAAAAGTTTCCCTTCTCACCCCGAACTCCAAAAAGTAGCAGAAATTCAAGCTATTAAACAGAGCTTAGTCCAGCATTTTGCCGACCTTAAAGACCCGAGAGTTGAGATAACTAAGAAACATCTATTGGTAGTAATAAATATGTAGTGAAGTTTAATTACAGTAATTGAATACATAGGATAATTTGATAAATAACACAATCAAATTTTATGATTTTAATATTTTTTTTACGCGCTCGAATGTAGATTTAGTTACACTTATGCTATCATAAGTAACTCTTGCTGGAATCCTTGATATCTGCCAACATTAGTTTAGTCATGTAATCTGCTATTTTTACGACCAGACTGCCCTGATTGTGGTTCAAATCACATAGTTAAAAATGGTATTATTTATAATAAAAAACCCAAATACAAATGCCAAAGTTGCGGTCGCCAATTTGTCGAAAATTCGACCAAGAAAGTAATGAGCTTCGGAAACAAAAGATTTAATCGATCGACTTCTTTTGGAGAAGATATCTTTGGCTGGTATAGCTAGAAGCACGGGTGTTTCTCAAAAATGGTTACAGGATTACGTAAATAATAAATATGCCTCAATCGAACGCACAGCAAAGGTTAAACCTAAAAAAAAAGTCAGATTGAATGTTGAATGTGATGAACTGTGGTCATTTGTAGATTGCCAAGAAAATAAGCAATGGGTGTGGCGCCGCAATCGATAGAGAAACCAGAGAAATTATTGGTGTTTATATTGGCGATCGTAGCGAAAAAGGAGCAAAACAATTATGTAATTCTTTACCTCCTGTATATCGACAATGTGCTGTTTGCTATACAGATTTTTGGGCTGCCTATGCTTGTATTTTTCCTTCGCTACGCCATCAGCCCGTTGGTAAAGACAGTGGAAAAACTAATCACATTGAAAGATTTAATAATACTTTGCGCCAACGTGTTTCTCGGCTCGTAAGAAAGACTCTTTCATTTTCTAAAAAGTTAGAAAACCATATTGGTGCTATTTGGTATTTTATTCATCATTACAACTATGTTTTGAGCCAATGAATATCTAATCACTACATATTTATCACTACCGTCGGTTATTGTATACAAATGTATACAATAACCGACAACGAGTCAAAGTCAAGTCGTATCGTTCAGGGCTTCCGGTCACTTCTTGAACTGGATAGAAGCCCAGAAGCTAGAGGGTGAGTCGATAAGTCAAGCTGCACAACGCATTCTCAAGGAAATATCAGGCACGTCTACAGCAGTGTCTACATTGTCTGCACCAAGTCACACCAAGGCACAGTCTACAGTGTCTGCAGATTTGTCTGCACGAAGCGATAACAGTGTCATGTCTACAAATGTTGCAGACATTGTAGACAAGGTTGTAAGTTCAAGTCTTGACCCCGTGATGGAGCGTATGGCCGCCATTGAGGAACGGCTGGGAAAATTGAGTGCCCCAGTGATGGCAACGATGAATGGCGAGCGGCAGGAATTGAAAGTGGCCAACAAGCAACTTGCAGAATGGGACGGGGAACTGAATCAGTTACACGAGCGCAACGACGATTTAGGGCTGAAGGTGCAGATGTTGGAGCAAGAGCTCAAGGAAACACGGCGCTCACGGGAAGCAAATACAAACTCGGCTCCGACCGTCGCAGACTTCCCAGAGTCAGCCGACTTGCTCAATCAGTTAAAAGCGCGGCGTAAAAAATCCAGAGCGGACTTAGCAGACGTGGAGACGCTCTTGGAAATGCTTGACTCCCAGAGCTAGCCCGTGTCTATAGAAAGGATGCCGGAATACCACCTGACCCAGATAGGCGGTGTTTCGCATTTGTTGTGCGAAACAAATGCGAAACAAATAAGGTTTGAGCCACTCTCTCCTTTTCGGTAAAGAACGGCTCAAAGCGTTGATGCTATTAGGTTTGCTTGACGGGTACGGCAGGACTTGAACCTGCGGCTCGCTGCTTAGAAGGCAGCTACTCTATCCAACTGAGTTACGCACCCAACTCAAAAATTGCTAACAACATTATTCTATCGGTGCAGTGTGCGATCGAGCAAGTAAATTATCTTAGGACTTACGCAGAAATCGGTTTGAGGTACGAAAATACGGGGTCGAGCGCGATGGGTCGGGGAAAAAAACCAAGGTGATGAGAGAGCCTGTTCCTTCAAGACTGTATCTCACAAAAGCAGGAGGCACTCACCTGAAAACAGCATAGTTGTAAATTTACAATCCAAACTAGGTAGGACGTGAACTCGGGTAAAGTATTTAGAGGTGGAGTTGAAACCCAAATATTTGGTCGATGGGATATCTTCAGAAATTAAGTCCGCGCTCAGACACGACAAGAGTCACAGGTGCTTTTTCGGAGATACCTATTGATTATGTTAATATTCGATAGTGCCAAAGCCTAAAACGCTGACCGCATAACCGAACAACCAGAGATTGCCCCCTGATTTTAGGCATGAGTTGAGCCACAATGACTAATTAGCTGATATTCAGTTATGTTTGCTAATATTCTGCTCGACTTGATATTTGAGAAAAATGTGGTAGAACTAGGATTGAAAGACTCAGGTGAAAATCCCTGATGGTAAGAAGCCTATCTATCAGCTTCCTCTACGGCATCAAAGCAAAACAGTCAATCGCCCGCTCGGCAAGAGCGCGAAAATCAAGCGTTGCCAGTACAGCAGTCGTAAATTGTGCGCGGGGGATTTTCCTTCGTGCATTGATTTATACGCCCAGGCTGAGAGACTATCTCAGCTCAGATATTTGTTAGCATTTGTTAGCAAAAAAGTATCGAAACGCTTGATGAGAGAACCATCTCTGGGTGATCGGGAGCAATCCTGCTAATTTAAGTGGACTCGCTGAATCAAGAATCCCCTCGCCTTTAGGCATGGGGAGTGTCAAAAGCACAGCACCTCGGCCATGACAGGAGTCAAATCGCAGTGTCATGTTTATTCTGAAACGGCAGGATGTTGAAATAACCAATTTTCAACACCCAAAACGGGATCAACAAATTCCCATTCTCAATTATCAGGGGCAGACTTTTCGCCTGATCAGCGCCTTCAACGGCAAGCAAGCAGAAGACGCCAGAGCCTTGTGGCGGGACTTAACCGACAACCGAGGTAAAGCGTGCGTTCTGCTAGAAGAGCCGGATAGATATAGCGTCTGGGGAAAAGTCCGTTTAGACCAGCTTGCGGGTGAAGAACCGGCAAGTAATGAAGCAGCCAAGGCACCGCTGTTCGCGCAGGGTTGTCTGCTGCTTCTCCAAGCAGTTTACTTCGATGTAGAGGACCTTTTAGGCGCAAGGCAAGCCACATCGTTTCAGAAAGATATCGCCAAGGTATTTCAGCAGGGAAACTTCCCCCAGGCAGACTCCCCTGATGCGATCAAAAATTGGCTGACCGTTAGTCCCTTGCAAAATCATAAGGTGCCTCCTTGGCAAGAGCAGCATCTCAAGACCTTATTGCAAGAACTCCACCGTTTGGGCAAATCATATTTTGGCAATACGGACTTCGCTGAGGGAGTAAGCGATGTGCTGCAAGATATGTCAGCACCGGATCGGAATCAGTTTCTAGATTGGCTGAAACAATCAGCCCTCAACAAATTGTGGAGCGCAGGATAGAAAATCTTTGACAATTGCTCAGACAATTGGGCTGAGATAATTGAGCTTAGATAACTGCACTGTAGGGGGTACGGGATATACAGGTTGGATTGCCAACTTGTATTGACCAACCAAATTGTTGATTCGGTTTGGATGCCATCTATGGTCGGGCAACTTAACTGAATTTCGATCGCACTCCCCAACCACAATCATTGATGTGAGTCGGGGAGTGCGAAAGCAAAAAAACAGATACAGCAACATTTGAGGGTATAATTTCATAGATAGATTTGGTACTGTAAAAGCCTTAATGGTGGAACACATACCGTATTTCTATCATTATATTTCCGGGCAAAAGATCGACTAACGACTAATTCCTTGAATTAGTAAATAGATATTTGTCTTGCTTAGTCTTTCTAGAGTGTACGAGGGCAAAAGTCCCGACAACACGCTGAGGACGCCAGTTGTTCCGGGAGCGTCAGACAAAGGTTTTTTGGCGAAAGAATCCTCATCTACAATCAAAAATTGAGATGGGGTGCGTTCAACCGCTAGTTAGGTCTCGTGGAATCCCTATGAGTAGCACTTCAGAAAAGTCATCTACATCTCCATCTTTACTGTCAGCTCAGACCCTAGTGATTGCGGGTATTGTCTGGGCTGTAATGGCGCTGCTGTTCTTTTTGCTGTTCAGCGTCCCCCTCTCAGCAGAAGAGGGTTTACCGCTTTGGTACTCGATCGGCACTTATATTTTTGAATGCGGAGCATTCTTGGGAGCGGCTTTAGTCTGTTTTAGAAACTGGCAAAGCCCGCACATGGTCAGCGGGCGCAACGTCTGGCTGGGCATTGGTCTGGGGATGCTGTTCTATTTCATCGCCAACGTGCTGTTCGGGATTTGGGAACTCTATTTCGGGTTAGACCCGGACGTGTCTCCAGCAGATGCGTTTTATCTGGGCAGCTATGTGGTACTGATCGGGGGCATGGTTCTAGCTGTGACTTCCAAGCGCCTGAATCTAGAAATTTGGCAGTGGGGTTTGTTAGCGGGAATTGCAGCCTTCGGGATTGCTGTAGCTATCTGGGTGGCTGCACCTGACTCTTGGAGGGCGCAGCTAGGAATGGCTCCGGCAGCCACCCAGGAAGTAGTGACAGAATCTGCACCAGCAACCGCTGCCAACGGAAAAGCGCCTGCTTTGGACGCGTCCAAGTTACAGGCAAAAGGAGCAGCAGCTATTGATGCTAAATCCGCACCCGAAGAAGAAGAAGCAGAAGCAGAAGCAACTACAGCTCCGGCATGGGTGATGGCACTGGACAAGCAACTCTCGCCTCACAAAAATGCAATCAATTTGTTTTACATCGTCGGGGACGTTTTTCTGCTGATTATTGCTACTGCACTGCTGCTGGCGTTTTGGGGAGGACGTTTTTCCCAATCTTGGAGGATGATTGCGGCTGCAACTTTTTCGCTTTACATCGCAGATATGTACTTTAAATGGCGCGATACTCAGGCTGAGGGTACTTATCAAAGCGGCAGTTTGCTGGAAGTCTTTTTTGTTTTCAGCGGCATCCTGTTCGCGATTGGAGCTATCTTGGAACATGACATCTCAACCCGTTCTCGCCAGAGCAGGCGCACTCGTCGCGCCGCGTAGCGATTGGAGATTAGGGTTGCTTCGGCAAGTGATGGGGACGCGAAAGCTTTTTTACTCTTGTCGGCATCTCTCAAATTTATTAAATCGAAAAAGAAAAATCACAGTTCGCTGACCGCTAGCCTGCGTCTTTTCACGTCTTTTTGCTGGAAAACTTGGCATGACGCCTACAAAACTCTCCGATTCAGACAAACGGGAACTCCTCAGGCTGTACCGACAGTCGGACGAAAATACTATCACTCTGGCAAAGCGCTACGGAGTGAGCAGTTCGACTGTGAGGCGCATCCTTCAGGGCGCTTTGTCGGAGCCGGAATACGAATTTCTAGTCCACCAAAAACAAAAGCGTTTGTCCGATCGCAGCAGTGTTTCTAAACCGACAGAGGCTACTGCTGAGTCGTCGGAAGCCGATCGCGAAACCGATCCTGTAGCTGTCCCCCTGTCTGAGTCAGTCCCAGCCTCCCAGTCAGCCTCAAATTCGAGGCCGACGATCCGAAAGCGTTCTGCATCGGCCGCTGAACCAATGGGAGAACTCGAAACTCCAGGAACTGTAGAGTCGGATTTGGATGTTTCTGATTTGCCAGAAGCCCAAGCAGCCAATCTTGCCGATCGCAGCCACCGCGCTGTTGTGACTGGTGAACTAAAGGCAATGCTGCCACCCAAAGGGCTGCTGGCAGGTGAAGATTTTAGCGATTTCGATGGGGATGACGATGACGGTGAAGACGATTTAGATGACGACTTCGACGAAGATTTAGAGGATGAAGACTCTCTGTTTGAAGGCGGTATGCTGGGATCGATATCGTCGGGCGAGTCGATCCTCTTCGAGGGCTTCGCTAACGAGCTTCGGGGTACAGGACTGATTCAAGTTTTGCCTTTAAGCGAAGCATCTGTACCCAAAATTTGTTATTTGGTGGTCGATCGGGCAGCGGAGTTAATCACCAGACCTCTAAAAGCTTTTGGCGAACTGGGTCAAATTCCGCCTGCGGAAATTCGCGAGAAAACCCTGGCAGTATTTGACAATCACCGAGTGGCCCGCAGATTTGCTACTCGCAATCAAAGAGTTTTCAAGATTCCTGACGGTAGGCTGCTGCAAAAAGCCGCGCCTTACTTGCTAGCCAAGGGAATTACTCGGCTGCTGATTGACGGTCAAGTGTATTCAATCTAAGGATTCAGCAATTAAGTTAATATTCTGCGGTGTTAGAGTCTTCTGAATTTGTCTGAAATTTAGGACGCGAGTTTGGGGAATCTGAAAGGTTCCACAGAGGTTGCAGCAGCGCACCGCCAATGAGTCCTGCACTAATGCTCATGGCCAATACTACTCCTACGGGTATTTGTATCGATTTAAAGAAGATAAAGTTTAAGGATACTGGGGTGGCGTTCTGCACTGAGATAATGCCGATCGCGCTTGCTAAAATTGCTACTAAAAAACTAATGGCGAGCAGAGGAATTGTTTTCATAAACGGGTTGACAGGCTAATAATTTAACTTATATACTTGTTTTATTATTGAAATATATGTAAAATTTTTATTTTGGCAAACACCCCATTATTTAATAATATACAAGATGATCCGGATAAAAGTCAAGTAGATTCGGAAAAGATTTAGGAAATTTTAAAATTAATTAAAAATTAAAAATAAATAGATAAATTTACAAATCCCAAACTTTAACAAATCCCAGTGTATTGCAAATACAGCATATTCCAGGTTTATGGAGTGTAGGGACACGGCACGGCGCCGTGTCCCTACGGGAATCGAACGATAGGCGGGTGTACTTCATAAACCTGGAATCTGCTGTATATAAATCGCTGACCAGTATCGATGATTAATGTTCAGAGGCTTTGAAAGAGTTATCAAAAATACGTAAGGTGCGCCGAAGCGCACCTCACAATCCCAAGCGCTAGGGGAAAAACCCCCCGTTGGAATAGGTAGAAATTTAAACAGGTTCTAACTGGGAAATTACCTTTTCCATGTGTTGGGCAACTTGGCTTTCTTTTTCCACAGAATTTGTTTCCAGGTAAACGCGCATCAAAGGTTCGGTTCCCGAAGGCCGCAGCAGTACCCAGCCACCGTCTTCAAGATAAAGTTTAATCCCGTCTTTGCGGCCGATTTCCTTAACGCCGATACCTGCTACTTCCGTCGGGGGATTCTTGGTAAAAGATTCCAAAACTGCAGCTTTGTGGGCTTCTTCTAGGTGCAAGTCCAAACGTTTGTTGTACAGGGGGCCGTCGGCTTCTTTAATGGCTTCTTCGACTAACTGAGAAAGCGGTTTGCCTTCATAGGCTATCGCCTCAGCAACTAGCATATCAGCCAAAATCCCGTCTTTTTCGGGGATGTGACCCAAAACGCTCAAACCGCCAGACTCTTCGCCACCGATGAGCACCGCAGTTTCCCGCATTTTTTCGCCGATGTATTTAAAACCGACTGCGGTTTCGTAGATTGTTAAACCGTACTTGGCGGCTAAATTGTCCAGTAAATGAGTAGTTGCGACTGTACGGACGATCGCCCCAGTCAAGCCTTTATTCTTCACCAAGTGACGCGCCAGCAGCAACAGGACGGTATTTGGAGTCAAGACATTTCCCAACTCGTCAACAATACCAAAACGATCGCTGTCGCCATCGGTAGCCAAACCCAAATCCGCCGAATCCTTCTTAACAGCTTCCACCAACTCAACTAACTGTTCCCCCTTGGGTTCGGGCATTCCGCCGCCAAACAGCACGTCGCGGTAGGTGTGAAAACTTTCGACATCGCAGCCGCAGTGTTCCAAAACGCCGTCGAGATAGCCGCGAGAAGTCGAATAAAGGGCGTCGTACTTCACCTTCAACTTAGCAGAGCGAATCCGCTCCACATCTATCAAAGTATAAAGAAACTTCAGATATTCGGGTTTCGGGTCAAAAGTCGAAATTTTATCGTTGTGACTGCCTTTGGCTGGGGCATCAGAAGCACCAGCAATATTTGCCACAATTGTATCGGTAATTTCCGGGGTTGCCGGGCCGGCGTAGTCGGGGATGTATTTGATGCCGCAGTAAGGTGCGGGATTGTGCGAAGCCGTGAACATCAGAGCTCCTGCGGAGTTTAAATGCTTGGCGCTGTAGGCGATGACTGGTGTCGGGCAATCTCGATCGACCACTTTCACAGTCCATCCCAAATCTGCCAATACTTCCGCCGAGGTGCGGGCGAACTCGTCTGCCAGAAAGCGGGTATCGTAGGAGACTAGAACTGGGCGGTCTTTGGTGTAAGCGGTTTCTAGGTAACTGGCGATCGCCCGAGTGACTTTTCGCACGTTGGCAAAAGTAAAGTCATGGGCAATCAGTCCCCGCCACCCATCGGTTCCGAACTTGATTTCTGTTGAATTGCTGCTGGCGCTCATTTTATCCACTTCCTCTCGTCCTATTAATCCTACCCGAAGGCATAGCCTTAAAGAGCTAGTGGCCGTGCTGTTTTTGAGGAGCGATCGCCCGTGGGGCCCAATCAACCCCTTCTTATCGCTATGGGGGCAAGCTCTCTCTGCAGGAGGAGGACTCGAACCAGCCGGAGTTGATAATCTTGAAAAGCGATCGGGCGAGCCTATCTAGATTCCGGTTTTGAAAGGTGGTTTGGCAATTAATAAACGCTTAAATAAACGCTTATCAATTGCGGGCGATTGGAAAAGCTAAAAAAAGCTAAAAAACCGCGATGGCATGGCATTAACGAAACGCACACAAATTTTATTCTAATCTTAAATTTAATTATTTATTGATAAAAGCAGCTTTTTTTATTTATGACGGTTTCCTAACAACCGCAAGGCTAAAAAGAAAATTTTCATTTATCTAGGGAAATAAATTAATCCAAATCACCGCTCGCTGGTGCTTTAGCATAGGTTATTTGAGAAACTAGGGCGAATGACAAAAGCGATATAAAACAAAGATAAAATATTTCAAAGAGCAATTTTTTTGAAACACAATTGACTTGAAGCCGGAAAATTTAAGAAAAATTAAATTTATTTTCTGCGGTTTTGACAGGAAAAAATACGGTGGCGATTCACAGGGTGATGGTGTCCTAGAGCACAATAAATAACCTTATTAAGGCATATCTTATAAAAAATGCAGGCAGTACAGCCAAATGACCTATAGTTTTAAGCACAATGGCCGATGACTGTCAGGGTAAAAAGGCAGAAAACTGTAGTTAGCAACGTTAAAAATTAAGGGAGTGAATCGAGTGCGACTTCATAAAAAAACGAGGTTTGTCATGACGGGTATTTCACAAATATCTTCAAAGTATTTACCAGCAGCAGACGAACTTCCACAGGGCGACAGTCTGGCGTCGCAAGGTATTAGCGGATCGGACATTCACAAACTCCCAGACGCTAAAGGCGCCAACGTTTCTTCCTTAGCAGTTAGCTGGGCAAAAAAATATTACAGTACAGTGGCGGCACGAGAAAACCAAGCCCCGCGACAAATTCCCCCAAGCCCAGAGTCAACCAACTTTGAGGGAAATCGAGCCAAAATAGTTGACAAATTGAAAGATAACCTGAAATTAGCCAGCGAGATAGCTTGGAGTAGAGTAGAAGCTGTTTTAGGGGAACAAATAGAACGGCACGGGATCGATCCGATCTTAATTAATCCTTTAGAAATTGCCGCCAACACTCGCGCGTTATATCTAAAAGCAATAGACGCTTATGCGGATAGAGAATCTGTTTTCCGCTTGTCCGTGTTGGTGGGAAAAGATCTTATCCAAATGAGGCGGAAATACTCAGAGACAGATCCGTTAGCACTGGGATTTGTGGCGGTGGAGTTTCAATACACTAGCAAAATCTTGTTAGGATGTCTTTCAAAGTTAGAGCGATCGCAATTTGCACCATACTTAAAAGTTTTAGAGGACTATGTGCACATTCCCTACGGAGAGATTAACGAAGCTGCGGCGAATCAGCCCCCGAATTCAAGAGCTCTATTAGCCGTTCAGCATTTGTTGCAGCACACGACTCAGATTGCTGGTGCAGTTTACGATCGGGCTAGTTCCCAGCATCAAGGATACCGCAGCAGGAGCGGTTATTTGAGCGATCGGGAGGTAAAAATTTCTGGTATCCGGGATGTCGAGATTTTTCAAAGCTATTTGTGCTGGTGCGTTTTGGAAGGTAGCATTCACCCGGTACAGCAAGAATTGTTTCCAATTTGCGTGATGTTGTACCCCAAACTTCATGTAAGTTGGGAGTTAGTGCAGGATATGCTGCTGATTTTGTTTTGGGAAATCTCCGATCGGCTTCCTGATGAAGATTTAATGGTATTTTTACCTTACTTGCGTACTTTGACAGAGATGTTTTCCAGCGATGTGTTTGATAATTAGGTAATTGGTAATTGGTAATGGGGCATGGGGAATGGGGCATTGGGCATTGGTAATTGCCAATCTCTATTTGAAACTCCAAGCTGCAACTGTCAAACATCCCCAACCGACAATATAAGCAACTCCCCCCAGTGGCGTAATTGCACCCAGCCATTTGATGTCAGTCAAACTCAGCGCGTACAAACTCCCTGAAAAGACGATCGTGCCGGCAATAAAAGCCCATCCAGCCACTGCAAAAAAGGTTTGAGACTCTTGGGCGCGGCTCAAGAGTAAAGCGACGAGTAATAGTGCTAGGGCGTGATACATTTGATAGCGTGCGCCGGTCTCAAAAATTGCTAAAGCCCGATCGGTCAATTGATTTTTCAAAGCGTGGGAGGCAAAAGCACCGCTTGCAACGGATAAACCTCCGAAGAGGGCTGCGGCTGTGAGGAAGATTCGGGTTAAGATTAGTGATGACATAATTTAATGATAATTGAATTTTATTTTATTTAATTTTACGGTTGGGTGGGGATTGTCGATCGGGTTATTGGTGGGTGGGGGCGGGTTTATCAAGATTATCTGTGGGTGGCATAATCGATCGGTTAACCCGCCCTTACAAATTAATCCTAATATTGTACAGGCCTGTAGGGGCGGGTTCGCCTAAATCTTTGACACCCACCAACAAATTATCTAAACCCGCCCCCACCCAACCCAGAAATCAAGAATTAATTCAACAGGAGTTACGCAAAGAAACCGGGTTTCTTAGAAAAATCTCTGATTCTCAACTAAATATCTATGAAGAAACCCGGTTTCTAGCCTCGTGTGCGTAAGTGGGTGACAGAATTGATCGGTTAACCTGCCCCTAAAAAGTTGAAATAATTACTGCTTAAACTCAAATTTGAACCTCCTTGAAGAATGCCAATTAATTCATTTTGAGCCGCCTTGCGATAAATTGCCGTATCAGTTTGATTAACTTGCGAGAAAGGAACTAACAGATAATCATCGGCTGTACCCTGCAATTGGATACTATCTTCACTAGCATTAAAGTCAGTAATCAGCGCGTAGTCGCTATCTAGGTTATCGTAGTAAGTGTTATTGACATCTTCCAAAACGAAAATATCGCTACCACTTCCACCAGTTAAAGTGTCAATTTCCTCAATTCCGGGGTTAATAGCATTGATGTCAACTCCGGTGAGGATATCGTTACCGTTGTCGCCTTTAAGCACGTCATTACCAAGTCCACCAAAAAGGCTATCATTTCCATCTCCACCGATGAGAATATCTTGCCCTTTTTCACCGTCTAAGTAGTCATCATTAAGATTTCCTGATAACACATCTTGACCTGAATTGCCAAAGATTTTATCATTTCCTTGGCGGCCGGAAATAGTATCATCTTCCTGGGTTCCATTGATAATATCATCTTGAACCGTGCCTTGCAAGCCATTATTCGGGTTAGCAAAACCGAAACCTCGGCTACCAAAAACGGCATAACTTTTGCCGGGAGAATCTTGAAATAAACTGCCAGGTGCGCCAATAATTATATCGTCAATGCCGTCGCCGTTAATATCTCCCCCACCGCTGACAGCAGTGCCAACTAAACCATCGGTTTCTACTCCATTTAAAACTAAGGCATTCTTACCGTTAGCTTCTGCTAAGCTGAAATTAGCTGGAAATTCCTTGCTTCCAAAAACAATAAATGTTTTCCCAGCATTATTTTTATCGTCAGAGTTAGCGCTGGAGGCTCCTATTAATAAGTCATCAAACCCATCTTTGTTGATATCTCCGGCATAGCTAACGGCGTTTCCGGCTGAGCCTTCGGCATCGAAACCGAAGATTGTAAAGCCGTTATTGCCGTTCAATTCAGCCGGATTGAGGATGACAGGAAATGCCTCTTTTTTGCCAAAAATTACGTAGGTTTTGCCTGCGTTAATTTGGTCGCCAACTGTTGCACCGGGAGAGCCAATTACGATGTCTTTATTGCCGTCACCGTTGATATCTCCTGTGGCGGTGAGGGCGATTCCAGAACGTTCTTCGGCATTGAGACCGACGATGACAAATCCGGTAGTTCCATTTAATTCTGGGACGTTAATGCTGCCAGAAAATCCTCCTTGCTGACCGAATATAACGTAAGTTTTGCCTGCATTAATGCCGCCGTTGGTAGTACCACCATCTGCACCAATTACAAGGTCGGGGATGCCGTCGCCGTTGATATCGCCGCTGCTGGCAGTACCGCTAGAATTGCCGTCAATGCCGTTAATTACAAAGCCGTTGTTGTTGTTAATTTCAGCTAGGTTGAAGTTAGGAGAAAAACCTGTGGTGCGGCCGTAGATGACGTAGCTTTTACCGGGTGTGCCACCGAGGGGGCCGGGTGCGCTGATGAGTACGTCGTCAATGCGATCGCCATTAATATCGCTAATGCCAGTCGCAAAGAGGCCGGCGTAGTCAAAGGTGTTGGTTCCTGTCACGGCAAAACCGTTATTCCCGTTCAAATTAGCCAGGTTGAAATTAGCAGGAAATCCTTGGTTTGTGCCGAAGACAATGTAAGTTTTTCCGGCATTATTTTGACCGTTGACAGCGGCACCGAAGGCACCAATAATAAAGTCTTTGATGCCGTCGCCGTTGATATCGCCGGCACTGCTGACTGTGCCGCCGCTGAAACCTTCGGCATCGGTGCCGTTGAGGGTGAAACCATTTTGTCCGTTGAGTTGGGAAAGATTGACGCTGGCGGGGAATTTTTGAGTGCCAAAGATGACTTGACTTTTGCCTGCGGCGTTGACGTTATTGGGGTCGGCACCGAACGATCCGACAATGATATCGTCAATTTTGTCGCCGTTGATATCTCCAGTTTTGCTGACAGCAACTCCTGAGAAATTACCTGCTTCTGTGCCGTTGAGAACGAAGCCGTTATTGCCGGAAAGGTCGTCAAGTTTGAGGCTGTTGATGTTGATATTAACGGTGGCGGCTTGTATTTGTTTGCCGTCTGTTAGGAGGTAGTTAAATTTATCGGTGCCGGTGAAGTCTGGGGGTGGGGTGTAGGTGAGTTTGTCGTCGCTTTGATCGTCTGGGGTGTTGTTGTTGTCGAGGGTAATCGTGCCGCCGGCAACTGATTTTGTGTTGAATTCTTTGATGGAGAGGGGGTCTTTGGCGGTGGTATCGTTGGCTAGGATATCTATTGTTGTGGCTGTGTTGACGGTGGTGGTGGTAAAGTCGCTGTTGGCGGTGAATGGGGATGCGATCGCAAGTACGCTATCTGGATCGGGTGCGTTGAGTGCTTCCTCAAGAATGTCAGGATCGAAGTCAGTGAGTACGAGGTCGATGATAGCAGCTTCGCGGGTGGTGGGATTTTTGATGCGATCGCCTATTAGTTGTTCGGCTTTTGCAACATCGGCGGGGGTTAAGTCGGAGATTTTAACTTTCTGGCGGGGGTAATTTTGCAGGGTAAAGGTGTTAGTATTTTCACCTGGTTGGTAGTCGAATAAGGATTCAGCTTGATTGACTCGCCAGCTATCGGCATATTCGCCGTAAAGTTGCTGTTGGGAAACTGGTTCAGGAATTACAGTTCCGTCGGGTTTTGCTAAGTCATCTTTGGGGTTTTTGTTGAAGTTGCCGAGTAGTCCTTTGACTTTGCCTTCGCGTTCATCTTTTAAGTAAACCTCGACATTGACGCGACTTCCTACCTTTGCAACTAATTGATCGCCTGTAGGATAAACAACGGTATAGGTGTTCCCTTCACGATAGATGCGGCCGTCTCCAATGGCAAGTGCATCATCGTTGGCAATTTGGGTTGGTTGGCCATCAATTAAAAGTCCTTGACCTTTGTAAATCCCTATGCGTTTTCCACCCAAAACTGTTGCTACGGCAGTGTTATCGGCGACGTTGCTGCGGGGGTTGTTGTTAATAGGTTGTTGCCGGACTTGGATTTTTAGGTCGCCAGTTGTTGATTCAATTAAAGTGAATTCTCCGGCAGCTTGGAAGTCGTGATATTGTTTGTCGATGGTGACGATGCGGGGATCGTTGTAGGTTTTGCCTCCATTTTTGGGGGGGTTAGGTTTCCCGTCATCATCGATGATAGTGCCTGTTGCCTCAGAAGAGTCTGTGCCTTTACAGTCAGCAAAGAGTTTACCAGATGGATCTTTTACAGTTACAGTAAAAGTCTCATTGTCCTCTGGTGTTGTATCTCCAGTCACGGGAATTTTAATTTCACCACTGGTTTGACCTGTTGCAATTGTGACTGAGCCATTACCTTTAGGTGAGCTATAGGATAGGGTGACTGCCTCTTTTGGTACATCGCGTAGTGTTACTGGGAAAACTAGATCCTTAGTGCCGCTATTCCCTTCCTCTATGCTTGCGTCTGAGACTGAGACAGGTAAGTTGTAAGGGATTTCGTATTCTTTCTCGATAATTAGGTTCTTTGTACCCTCAGATTGAGAGTTATCATCCTGTTCAGTTCCACCAATTTCAGAGGTTTTAATTGTCTTAATCTTACGAGACTCAAGAGTTGGATCGCTAGGCAGAAAAGGGATAGGATCGGGGTCGCTACCCACTAAAGTAAATGGCGGACTTGCAAGACCACCTTCGGGTAGTTTTACTGATAAAGCAGGTCCAAATGAATCTTCAAAAAATTTTGTTCCTACGGCAGTAATACTGCCACCTACTTGAAGTGCTTTACCCTCTATTGAGCCTTGAAGTACAACACCAATATCATTTTTAACTTCACCAACTAGCTCATACTTAACTTTCACTTTCATCACTCCACATCCGTCAGATGGGGCTGTAATTTCAAACGAATCTGCTAGAGATTTTACTTGACTCTGTTTTCCTCCATCTACTAATCCCTCGTCCACGGAAACTGTAACGTTTATTTTCTCAGGGTTAAATGAAAAATCTTGTTGTAGAGCTAGACCTGCATTAGCTTGAATGTCTAAAATATCACCACTCAGGGCAATATTATATCTATCATTGTTAGCAATTTTTTTCGCTTCCTCAGCTTGTGTTTTGGCGGCATCTGCGTCGTTTCTAGCTTGTTCAGATATTTGTCTTAATCTTTCAGATTCTTGTAAAGCTAACTGCTGTCCTTGAGCAGGTATAGTTCTTAAAACATCCAACTGTACTTGGAGGTCTTCTTTTGCTTTATTAGCTCTCTCTTGAGCTTTTTGTGCTTTTCCTTCTTCTTCTCCTGAATTCGGATACTTGACTGAAAAACCAAGACCTTCTAGGTTTATACCAGCAGGGACAAGCGCTGTTTGTAGCGCAAGATAGGCGGGAATTTTGGAAAGGATTATTTTGTCTATATCAAATCCAAAGTTTAATACGTTTTCCGATCTGCCTGTTGCAGCAATAGCTGGCAATTGACCAGTAGCTTCCGGTGGTTTTCCAGGGCTTAGTGATTTGATTTCAGGAGGTTTAGCACTAATTGTACCACCTAAAAAATCAAAATTTATCTGACCCGCCAAAAAGCTTTGTACGTCTAGTTTTAATTCTGCTTTGCCTATATTGTTAGTTGCATCTATTCCAGCTACCCTTATAGGTTCTTGAAATGGTCTTTTAACCTCAATATTTTTGAACTTTGCCTCGCCTACATTTAGTTCAAACTTGAAACCTGCATTGGGTATTTCAAATGCTTTTGAACCACCATCACCAATACCGTTAAATAATGCTCCATTAACTTGAGGACTGCCGAATTTAAGGGGGAAGCTCTGGTTGGCGCTGAGGTTATTTGGTGACTCTACGCTGATATTCACTGGATAAGAAAACTTCGCTTCTCCATAATTGCCCGGAGTTATAAATAATTCACTTTTTATGGTCGATTGAAGTCCGAACTCATATTTTACAAAACCATTGTCAAAATTTTGTTGTATTGGTTCTGCGGGAATTTTATCATCAATTAAAGTAATTGGTGGAATTTCGGCACTGGGATTATCAGTCCAATTTTTAATTTCTCCCGCAAAGAAGCCTAGATTATCTGATTGGCTTCTCTGCTCGATCGCCTTCAATTCCCCATCCAAAACAACGATCGCCGAATCATCCTCACCCTTCAACGCCGCCAATTCCCCCTGACTCAACGCCTTACCTTGAACTAAATCCGAAAAAATCTCCCCCTCATCCCCGATCGCATCTACACTATTAATCTGCGAATCAACAAAATGCCCAAACTCTTCCAGCAAAACACCCGCAACAGCCGTAACATTCCCCGCATTTTTGGCAAGGAATTCCCGCGACAGATAAATCTTCCCAGTCGCAGCGGCAAACGCACCCAAAGCACCATTAATCTCTGCTTCGGAACGAATCTCAATCTCTGGAAAATTGCTAAAATCTCCCTGGGCCCAAGCTGATGCTAACTTGACAGCTTTCTCAACATCAAAGCTGTTGCCGAATGCTTCCTGCATCTTGGCCAGAAAATCTGGACTTGTCGCAAAACTGCTGAGGAAATTCTGCCCGATCGCACTTTCCATTCTCAAAGTACCATCCTCCACCGAATTCACACCCGCATCCACTTCTGTACCGAAAAACTCATCATCTGTTAGCCCTTTCATGATCCAATCTCCTCAAAAAAACTAATTGTTGCCAAAAAACACAAAGAGCCGGATAAGTGACAAATGCGATCGAAGCGATCGCGCTTGCCCTTTCACCAGCCCCGTGAGCATCACACTCATCTCAAGCTAGGTTGTTACCTAATATTTAGTTGTTTTAACAAAGAGACTGTCTGCCCTTTGAGCCGTACAGACTATATCATTGCGGGTACTTTACCCGACGTAAAAATAATCTACACGATTTAATTTAACCTGTCAATACTCCAGTTATCTTTTTTTAGTAAGTTTCATGGTGGGGTGGGGGCGGGTTTATAAAGTTTATCTGTGGGTGACGAAAATCATCGGTAAACCCGCCCATACAAATTTATAGGAATATTTTACCAGACCTCTAGGGGCGGGTTCGCCTAAATCTTTGACACCCATCAACAAATTATAAAAACCCGCCCCCACCCAACCCATCGCACCTATTCCTTTGAATTCCACTCCCGAACATCTTCCTCAGAAATGTGATACCGATAAAAAGTTGAACCCTTCACAGTCACGTGAATTTTACCTTTACCCCTTTCCGCCTTCTCACTCTCAATAGTCACCTTGCCAAACCCTGTTTCTGCCCAAGTTTCACACAAAATCTTCTCAACTCGATTCAAAACCTTATTAATCTGATTCTCTCTGTTTTCTGGCGCTGATGGCATATCTGTTTCCACCTTCTGATTAGACTTCGCTTTGCTGTCGCCCGATCGATCGGCGCGATCGCCTCCTGCATCCTCTGATACAAACCTCATAGCTTTTTACTCCCTAAATTCCAGCCTCTACTTACATTTCGGAAATAGCCCTATGTTTTTACGCATAGTTCCAGCTTTTGTAACAATCATTTACACGATCGCTCCCAGTGTCGCAGACGATGACGCACAGCATCGCACAACAATTAGCAGCGTTGCATCCGCACAATCTCCATCCGCCAGAAACTCCATACTTCTTACCTCCAAAATGGTATTTGCAAAAATTTAATTATTGAATAAATTTTTAACCCGTAACTCAGTGTAAAATCAATAAACATTCAAAACTCACAATTGTGCAGTCACAGGCAGCAGTTGCCAACTTCTGACATGGCGCAGCAAGCGGGCGATCGCACTTAGGAAATCGCACTTTTTGAAACATCCCAGGCGATCGCACCCCCTATATCACCTCGCGATCGCACTTCCACAGGCAAACCACCCATGAATCAAGCAGAATTTACCACCATTTACAACAATTTAGGCAACAAATGCAAGCAAGTTTTGCAGCAAAAACTAGCTGGAACACCCAACAAACAAATCGCCAAAATTCTCGCAATTAAATCAGAAGCAACTGTACGCCAACATTTGACAACAGCATATCAAGCCTTTGGTTTAGGAAACGACAAGCGCTCTAGCTGGTCAGATTTGCAGGCATTATTTTTTCAATTCATGCCAGAATTAATCCCGGCGCAACCTGTAGCAACACAACCATTAAATTCTCGCTGGGTAGAACGGACTTCAGATATTACTAAACTTCAAAAATGGACATCAGAAAATTTCAAAATTTTGATAATAGTAGGAGAAGGCGGCATCGGCAAAACCACCTTAGCACTGCAATATTTAGCAAGTTGCCAATTTGAAAAAATCTTAGATATGAAAATTGCCTTTACTCCAGAAGACTTGCGGAGTGCCGATTCATTTGTTCAGACTTGGCTGCAACAAGATTTTCAGGAAGATGCACCCAGAGATTTTAGCCTTAGTCTAAGCTTGCTAGAAAAAAAGCTGCGTCAATTCAAAGTCGCAATTTTTATAGATAACTTAGAGTCTGCCTTACGTAACGGTATGTTTTTACCTGAGTACCGCAATTATGTAGAATTGCTGCGGGTACTCAGCGATCCAAGAATCCTAGGAGTAACGCTGATTACCTGTAGAGAAAGATTAAGAGAACCCGACCTGCGAGGCTATCAAACTCACGTTTTAACAGGATTAACACCGGAAGCATGGCAGCAATATTTTCAATATCCAGAAACTCCAGAAGATTTAAAAGCTCTCGAAGAAATGCACGCAGTTTACAAAGGCAATGCCCTTGCTATGGAGCTGCTGTACAATAATATTCAAAATAATTATGACGGAAATATTGCAGAATCGTGGCTGCAAAACCGTCAGGAATTACAGCAGCTAGATCCATTTTCATTTCTTATTAATAATCAGTTAAATCGCCTTGATGCCCACTCTCATCAAGCTTACCGCTTGCTATGCCGTTTGGGAGCTTGTCGGTATCAAGAAATTGAATGGTTGCCCGATACTTGCATGAAATCTTTACTGTGGGATGTAACACCAGCCGAACAATTCAAGATAACGCAGCGATTGTGTGACACCTCTCTGCTACAATCACATCGGGGCAAATACCGAATGCACCCAGCAATTCGGGCTGCGACTTTGAATCGCTTGCAAAATAGCAGCGAATGGAAACAAACTCAAAGGGCGATCGCACAACATTGGTTTACCAGTGTAGAACACATTCAATCCCCTCAGTTAGGTTTGCAAGTTTTAGAAGCTTACTATCATTTCCGAGAAATTGAAGATTATGATTCAGCCTGGGATGTATTGTGCCGTCCTGCTATACCTATTTTACCAGAAGAATTGTTTCTATATTTTTTATCGTGGGGATACATCAGCCAAACTTTAGAATTAGCAGAAAAACTGTTAAATCGAGTTTCGCCTAACCGGGAGGCAAGTCTCTATCGCTGCATCGGCGACTGTCACGCCTATCTGCTAGCAGATGGTTTTGAAGTAGCTCTAGAATATCACCGCCAAGCTCAATTGTCTGCTAAGCGTGAAGGCGATAAATGGACAGAATTTAACTCATACAGTGATATGGGTTTGTGCTATATTGCTGCTGGTGAATACGAGTTAGGATTAGCTATTTATCAAGCAAAACTTAATCTAGCTTTATCTCCAGTATCTCCTGCAATTCAATCTCGTCTAAATAGTTGTTACTGCGAAGTTGCTCTGTTGCATTCTTATTTAGGACAACCGAGTGAGGCGAAGGCAGCATTGAAAGAAGCTACAAGACACTTGCAACAACCTTTAGAAAGCGTTCCGCCTTGGCAAGCTTGCTGGGATTTGAATATGGCTGGTTTAGCTCAAAAACATATTGGCGAGTACGAACAAGCTAAGCAAACTTTAGAACAAGTTGTGGCGATCGCGCAAAATTGTAACTTTACATCAGACATCGCCCGTGCCTGGTACATTTTGGGTGATGTTTTTCGGGAAAGTAATGATTTTTCAGCTTCTTTGAAATATCAAAACCAAGCTATTGAATTTTATACCAAAATTGGTGCTAAGTACGAATTGGGCATTAGCAATTATTACATCGGGCTGACTTACCGGGATTTGGGAGAATTAGAAATAGCTCAGAATCACTGGCAGCAAGCTATTAAAATATTTAATCAAATGAAAACGCCGAAACTGGTGAATAAAGTTCAAGATTGTTTCAATATTTAAGGATTAATTTAATTTTCGGGTTTGGTGGGGGCGGGTCGATCGAAATTATTGGTGGGTGGCCCAATCGATCGGTGAACCCGCCCCTGCAAATTTTATTCATATTTTACCAGGAATTTTATCCAACATTTAACCATTGCTGTAGGGGCGGGTTCACCGAAATATATGACACCCATCGACAAATTATAAAAACCCGCCCCCACCCCACCCGTAAATTAAGAATTCATTGAATTTAACCGTGGGGCGAGAATGGTCGATCGGGGTTATCGGTTGGGTGGGGGCGGGTTTACAAAGATTATATGTGGGTGGCACAATCTATCGGTGAACCCGCCCCTACAAATTTGTCCGGGACTTTACCATGTAGGGGCGGGTTGGCGGAAATTTTTGACACCCACCAACAAATTGTATAAACCCGCCCCCACCCGGCAAATAAATGATGTCAACTGACCTCAGAATTTGCAGATATTTTACCCTATTTCCGCACAGCTTCCAGCAAGCGAGAATAGTAAAAGCTAGTGCTAGTCATCGCTGTTCTGTTAATAACAAAACCGTTGTTTTCTAGGATTTTGATAATATCAGCTTCGCGGTGCTGGTAAGCGCGGGTCGTTTTGCTCGGGCCGGGGAAAAGTTCGCCAAATTTTTTGAGGGCGGTGAGTGCTAAAGTTTTTGGGGCAAAACTGATAATTAGTCGCGATTGGGCGATCGAACTTAGGTGTGCGATCATTTCCGCAGCCTTATTTTGAGGATAGTGGATCAATACGTCCAAACATATCACTGTGTGGAATTGGCCCGTTAAAGCTTCCAAATCTTGGGCGGCGAACGAGATGTTGTAGAGCTTGCCGGGAACTGCTGCTGCTCGATCGTAAGCTTCTGCTACCATCTTTTCAGAGATATCGCTAGCGCAAACAATCGCCCCAGCCTCAGCCAGAGGAATGCTCAGAGATCCCACACCGCAGCCGGCATCGCAGACGGATAGCCCGCGCAAATTGCCGTCAGCTTGCAGCCATTCGATGACTGTATCCACCGTTTTCTGGTGCCCGGTGCGGATGTCTAGCTGCACTTTATTGACTTTGCCGTCGCCGTAAATTCGCTGCCAGCGATCGAATCCCGTCGAGTTAAAATACTGTCTAACTATAGTCTTGTCGTCTACCAAATTCATCGATCTGCCTGCTGCTAAGTTATTGCCAACGGTTAAATATTATAAAGCCACAGCGACAGTTATTGTTGACCGAAAGTAATTTAGTCCGGGGCGTCCGGATTTATCGGTGCGTCAGTTCTTCAATTCTAAAATCTAAAATCTAAAATCTAAAATCGCGCAATCGATTGACACTCCCCACCCAATTAAATTGAGTTAGATTTACTTATACGGGCGATCGCAACTCGAACAATCCCGAATTGAGAAACTAATTCAATAAAAACCGAGTTGCAGCCGATCGCCCGTGCGATCGATAATTTTAATCAGCCCTAACTTTTAAAAATATGGTGCTACAAGATCATTTCCGCCCGCCACTGTCGGTGCGCCGTCATTCGATTTTAGATTTTAGATTTTAGATTTTAGATTTGGGATTGATTCCACGGATAAATTCGGGGGCTTGAGGATTTTCGATTTTAGATTTGGGATTGATTCCACGGATAAATCACGTGGCGGGTACCACCTTTGAAAGTCTTGGTCACTGGCACGCCTTTCACAATGCCTGGGCGACTTACATTGCATCCGATTTGAATGCCAAATTACCCGCAAATTACTTTGCCGAGCCCAACGTGCAGTTTGGGATTGAAATTGATGTAGCAGCTTTTGAGGAACCTCTACCGGAGTTTGATTGTCCAGAGACGGTAATTCGTTTGCCAAGAGATTTCCCAAACAATTGGATGTCACCCCCAGCCCAAAGCGTGCCTTTTCTAACTGCGGCTCAAACCGTGCAAGTCAGTATTTTTAACACTGAAGCCGGCCCGGTATTAGCCGGTGCAATTGAACTAGTAAGTCCTGCCAACAAAGATCGTTCTACTCATGGCGGTGCTTTTGTTTCTAAGTGCGAGACGTATTTGCGCCAGGGAATTGGATTGGTAATAGTTGATGTTGTGACAGGAAGGAAGGCAAATCTTCACAATGAATTGTTAGCCCGTCTGGCGGGAGGAAGCGCTTCGCCCTTCGACGCTGACCTCTATGCTACAGCTTATCGACCGATCGAGCGAGACGGCAACCAATGCCTCGATATTTGGCAGGAAAAACTGGCTGTGGGCTGCGCGCTTCCTGCTTTACCGCTGTGGCTGCAGGGCGAGATTTGCTTGGCTGTGGAATTAAATAATATTTACGATCGAACTTGCCGAGAACACCGAATTGCTGTTAGCAGCGCTTAGCATCAGGACTATTCGTCCTCAATACCAACTCTAATGCGCGAGAAACTAATGGCATGGAAACTAAATGGAATCACTTAAAACAACCGATGCCAAGTCAATTCTTTTGTCTGGGCATTTAAATTCCAGCGCAACAATTGAGTTGCCGATTGACCAATAATTCCCGAAATTCCGATCGCACTTCTGGGAGAGTCCGTTGCCAGGGCGATCGCACTTTCGGCATCGCAAATCCCCCACTTCACCAAATTCTGGACTCCCGCCAACAGCGGCAGAGTTGTACCCGCCAAAGTAGCAGATTCCAGGGGCGAGTGGTAATCTAATCTTACCCAAGCCGTACCTTTTCTGACTTCAATTTGTCGGGAATCCCAAGGATAAACACCGTCAGGCAAACCCAAAGGAGCCAAAGCATCGCTCACTAAAAAAACGCCTTTTTCATACCTACCAGCGCGCAGCAAAAAATCAATCATTGTCGGAGAAACGTGCTTTCCGTCAGCAATTAAACCGCATTTTACGCCCGGATAAACGATCGCCGATCCCAACAAACCAGGTTCTCGGTGGTGCAAACTCGGCATCGCATTAAAAGCGTGAGTTACCATTGAAGCTCCCCGCTCAAATGCTTGCTGCGCTTGCTCTGCCGTCGCTTGGGAGTGTCCGAGACTGACGGTAATTCCCAAACTTTGCAGATAGGGAATGACTTCGCCAGTGCTGTCTAACTCCGGTGCTAAAGTAATTATTTTGACAATACCGGCACAATCTCCTAGAACTTGCTTGACATTTTCTATAGTTAGCGGTAGTAAAAACTCAACTGGGTGAGCTCCTCGCTTTTGGGGGTTGAGAAAAGGGCCTTCGAGGTGAACGCCGATAATTTCCGCTGTTTTGGTTTTATTTGTTGCGGGAGCAGCGGTTTTTGCACTCCGCATATAATCAGCTATCGTCGAGAGCGATCGCCGAAATTTATCGAGCGAAGTTGTTACCAAAGTCGGCAAATAAGCATCGACTCCTTGATACCATAAAAATTGACAAATTTTCGGTAAAACTTCAATATGCTTGTTTTCTAAATCTGGAAAAGCAAAACCGAGAGCGCCGTTAATCTGCAAGTCAACACCCCCCAGAGAAAGCCAATCACCTGCTGCATCCAGCACTTGCAAATTGGGAGGAGAAATTCGTTTAAATACGGCGTCCATCGGGAAAACTGCTTGAATGATGCCCGTTTCGTCAACAGCAATCATCTGCAAATCCTTGTAACCGGGGAGGCGAACATTCAGAATATCTGTGGGGGCGGCAGTTGGGGTTGTGGCTTCAGTCATCCGATTTTAGATTTTAGATTTTAGATTTTAGATTTTAGATTTGCTCCGATGGATAAATCTGGGGGCTGGTTATCAGGATGCGGAACTTTTTGCTTTCTGTATGCCGGCTGGTGAGCAAATTGCTTTCGAGCCTGAGTTCTGCTATAAAATATCTAAATTTTAGTTGACGCCATAATTTAAAATTACCATTAATCTGAAATCTCACATCTGAATATTTTATGAATCAACCGACAGTTGGAATTATTATGGGCAGCGATTCGGATTTGCCAACCATGAAAGATGCGATCGCAGTTTGCGAAGAATTCAACATACCTTGCTCAGTGGCGATCGTCTCGGCGCACCGCACGCCGGATCGCATGGTGGAATACGCCCAAACCGCGCACCAACGAGGCTTGAAAGTCATTATCGCAGGTGCCGGGGGAGCGGCACACCTTCCGGGTATGGTAGCATCTTTAACGCCCTTGCCAGTAATTGGGGTGCCGATACCGAGCCGCCACCTGCAAGGCATAGATTCGCTGTACTCGATCGTGCAAATGCCAGCGGGAATACCCGTAGCAACAGTGGGGATCGGCAACGCTAAGAATGCTGCCTTGCTGGCAGTTCAGATACTGGCAGCTCATCAGCCGGAATTGCTAGAGCGAGTCCTGCACTACCGCAAAAATTTGTCCGAATCTGTACTGAAAAAACAAAATCAACTAGAAGAGCTAGGCTATCAAAACTATCTCAATCTGAACAAATAATCTCTAAACTTTTGTAGTAAAATTGGAAAGTTTTCCGAATATTGCTGAGCTTACTAGCCGTAAAGAGGGTAAAAGTGATTAAAATGACTGTCGGAAAGAAAAAGTCGAAACAAGTCAGGCGGGCTGCTTTAAATTTGCCATCCGCTAAATTTTTTACGAAAGTTAACAGGTTGAAAAAGTTACCTCGGGCGATCGCCCGCCTCAGCCCAAGTTGGCAAGCCTGCATCCCAATAGCAGCAATCATCGTCTTGGTGTGGGGATATGCGGCGGTAGCCCAAACCCCTGCCACGCCAACCACCGAGGAACAATTAGCAAGCCTTAAGGTGGGCATGGATACCATGTGGGTAATGGTGGCGGGGATGCTCGTGTTCTTTATGAACGCCGGTTTCGGTATGTTGGAAACCGGGTTTTGCCGCCAAAAAAATGCAGTCAATGTGTTGTCCAAAAACTTGATTGTTTTTGCGCTTTCTACGATCGCATTTTGGGCGATCGGCTTTGCATTAATGTTCAGCGACGGCAACGGTTTTATCGGCACAAGCGGCGGATTTTTCCTGTGGAACGTAGCTGACAATAGCCCCGCCACAGGAGAGGCTTATCAAGGCATTTTCAGCGCATTAAACTGGACGGGAGTCCCCCTCAACGCTAAATTCTTTTTCCAATTAGTTTTTGCGGGAACTGCTGCCACGATCGTTTCGGGAGCCGTTGCAGAGCGAATTAAATTCCTTGAATTCTTAATTTTCAGCTTGCTGTTAGTAGGCATTGCTTACCCAATTACCGGACACTGGATTTGGGGCGGAGGCTGGCTGGCAGACGCAGGCTTCTGGGATTTTGCCGGTTCGACAGTGGTACACTCGGTAGGCGGTTGGGCTGCTTTGATGGGAGCGGCATTGTTGGGGCCGCGGATCGGCAAGTACCGCGACGGCGATACAGTGGCAATGCCGGGACACAATATGAGCATTGCCACCCTGGGCTGTTTGATTTTGTGGTTGGGTTGGTTCGGGTTTAATCCCGGTTCGACAATGGCAGTCGATCCAAATGCGATCGCCCACATTGCGATCACCACCAACACCGGCGGCGCCTTCGGGGGAATTGCTGCAACCATTACTGCTTGGCTGTACCTGGGCAAACCCGACCTTTCGATGATTATCAACGGCATCCTCGCCGGCTTAGTCGGCGTAACAGCTAGCTGTGCTTGGATCAACGTGCCCAACTCTGCTATTATCGGCACGATCGCCGGTATCCTGGTAGTTTTCGCCGTAACTTTCTTCGACAACTTGAAAATTGACGACCCTGTAGGGGCAACTTCAGTTCACTTAGTCTGTGGCATCTGGGGAACTCTGGCAGTTGGGCTGTTTGCTGACGGGCCTGGAACGGGAATTTATACCGCAGGCCCCAAGGCCGGATTGCTTGTGGGCGGAGGTTTCGATCAACTCGGGCCGCAGTTGCTAGGCATTTTCTCTGTAGGCGGGATGACCGTGCTGCTGAGTACGATTTTTTGGATGGCACTCAAAGCTTTGCTGGGTATCCGCGTTTCTGCTTTAGAGGAGGCTGAAGGTTTGGATATCGGCGAACACGGCATGGAAGCTTACACGGGGTTTGTGAAGGAAACGAGCTTGGACAACCGAAGTGAGACCAGCTACGGCGGTTATGCAGAGGGTTCTGGGGGGAGGAGTACCAAATTGTAGAGCGTGCGCTCGATCGACAAATCCAGCTTTTGTACGCTATATTAGCGATTTGTAGGCTAATTCGCGCCTTCATTTAGAACAACCACAATCTAAAACAGTCGCCCACCGATGCAGTCCCGGACGCATTCGCGACCCTCAAAAACCCGGCTTATGCTTCAGAGTCTCTTGCTAAAATCAGGCAATTTCTTTAAGGAACCGGGTTTTTGCGTCCAGGATCGTATTAGGGAAATTTTCGCTCAATTGCTGCTGCTTTGACAAATCAGATTTCTGTGCCAGAAAGTTTAGCAGCCAGATTTTTTATGGTAGAGTAGTGCGAAAAAGCAAAGTTCTGCATCGCCATCGCGCCCAACACAGCACTGTGCTTGATTCTTACCAGAATTGAGGCGAAAATTGAGCGGTAAAACTGGATGCAGCAATGAGTGCCAATTATTCGGTGTGGGGCCTGCAAATCGCTTGAGTTTATGGAGAAGTTTGGAGGAGTTAGCAGAAGTAGAACTCATAAATCCCTCTTAGGGATGGAAGTTAGCCGATCGAAAAGTGTTCCGGTTTGGGCTTTGCTATCTCTGGTAACGAACGGGGTACTGATACTCACAGTCGCTCAATTAGTCCTGCGGGGACACAACTTAACAGAAAGCTCTCCTGCGAGTGCTGCACTGACGGAAGAAGCCGCTGAGGAAGAAATTCGCCAGTCTACAAACTCTGCAAAGGCAATGCTAGACCTGCCCGTTCCGGGACAGCGACACAAATGGACTTACCAGCAGTGGGTGACGCAGTTGGGCCGCGAAGCTGAGGCGGCGGCGGCGAATCGACCCCCAAAACTGAGTGTTTTGGCTGGGGATTCTCTGAGTATGTGGTTTCCGACGAAGCTGTTACCGCCCGATCGAATTTGGCTGAATCAAGGGATTTCGGGCGAGACTTCCGTGGGTTTGCTGAAGCGGTTGCAGTTGTTCGATCGAACTGCGCCGGATACGGTGTTTGTGATGATCGGGATTAACGATTTGTTGCGGGGGGCAAGCGACGAAGGGATTTTGGACAACCAGCGACAAATTATTCGGGATTTGCGGTGGGCTCACCCTAAAGCACAAGTGGTGGTGCAGTCGATTTTGCCACACAGCGGGGAACAAGCTACTTGGGAAAATCGCGACCGGCTGTTGGCGATTCCTAACAGTCGGATTCGGGCAATAAATCGACGGCTGAAAGAAATTGCTAGTTCCGAAAATGTTTTGTATCTGGATTTGCACCCGCTGTTTGCGGATGCTGACGGCAATTTGTTAACCGAACTCAGCACAGACGGCTTGCACCTTAACGATCGAGGTTATCTGGTTTGGCGATCGGCCCTGCAAATGTTCGATCGGATGCAGTTGAAAAATGAGTCATGAGTCATTAATTAGAAGGATGAAGGATCGAGTCATATTCTCCGCAACTCTACCGAACTCAACACTCTCCTCAACTCCCCCTTCCGAACTACTCTGCTTTCAGGGGCTGCGTCAAGTAGCGCGAGATAGATTAAGAAATATGATAGTTAGCTATTTAGTATAGGGTGATACAGAATCACAGTTGGTACAAATGGTGCAATCCAAAAAGCACAGACCGTTGGGTTGATAGTTGATGAGTTTAGATGAGTCCGGTTATACGAAGTCGGGCGGTTGAGGATTTGGGAATTATCTATTGAAGATTTGTTCCGCTAAAACAGGGACTGAAAACTAAATAACTATTGCATCTAAAATCCTCGCATCTAAAATCGGCTCGGTCTTCCCTGAAAATTGCTGAGTATGAGAAGGTACAACTAACGTGATCAAAAAAAGTTTAACGATCGGCATCATCGCGCTGTGGCTGTTAAGCGTGCCGCTGACGGACAATGCCTTAGCTCAAGATGCTGCTGGTGCTGCTGCGGTGGTGCCGAATCCGATCGACAGCGGCGATACGGCCTGGATGTTGGTCTCCTCAGCACTGGTATTGCTGATGACACCGGGGCTGGCGTTTTTCTACGGAGGGCTGGTTCGATCGCGCAACGTCCTCAACACCATGATGATGAGCTTAGTCATGATGGGAGTCATCGGCGTCACTTGGACGCTGTGGGGTTACAGTTTGGCTTTTGATGTCACCCCCAGCAACCTCAATGATAAAGGGTTTGCCCAAGGACTCGAAACCTTCATCGGCGGCTTCGACTGGATGTTCTTGAACAACGTCACAGCGGACACACCAGATCCGATCGGCTACGCACCGACCATACCCCACCAAGTCTTCATGGTGTACCAGATGATGTTCGCCATCATCACTCCAGCCTTGATTTCAGGGGCGATCGTCGAACGGGTAACATTTAAAACCTATTTCTGGTTCGTGCTGCTGTGGTCTACCTTCATCTACTCTCCTTTAGCCCACTGGGTTTGGGGTAGAGGCTGGCTGGGGGCGATGGGCGCTCTCGACTTTGCCGGCGGCACAGTCGTGCACATCAGTTCCGGTGTTTCTGCCGTTGTCGCAGCTTGGATGATCGGGCCCCGCAAAGACCACTTGAACAAGCCCCACACCCCCCACAACGTACCCTATGTCTTGCTGGGAATTGGGATGCTGTGGTTCGGCTGGTTTGGCTTCAACGGCGGTAGCGCTTTGGGATCTGGTTCTTTAGCAACAGTGGCTTTTGTCACCACGATGATTTCTACAGCAGCCGGCGGTTTAACTTGGACAATTGTGGAATGGGTGCTCAGAGGCAAACCGACAGCAGTGGGAATTGCTAGCGGTTTCCTCGCTGGATTGGTGGGCATCACACCTGCTGCTGGATTCGTACTTCCAGTGGGGGCGCTTTTGATCGGATCGATCACTTCGGTTTGCTGCTTCTTTGCCGTTAGTTTCCGGGCTAAGCTTGGATTTGACGACTCTTTGGATACCTTCCCGGTTCACGGCGTAGGCGGAACTGTGGGCGCGATTCTGACTGGCGTGTTTGCGACTAAAGCCGTTAACGCTCTCGGAAATGACGGGCTGTTTGCGGGGAACCCGGGGCTAATCGTCACCCAGTTTGTAGGCGTTCTAGCTACTTACGTGTTTGCGGCTGTGGGTACTTTTGCGATCCTGAAAATTTTGGGGCAGTTTATGGAACTGCGAGTGCCCTCATCTGCTGAAGACCAAGGTTTGGATATCGGCCAGCACGGGGAAGAAGCTTACGGTGAGGATTTTGCCGGCGGTTTCAGTTCGTTTGAATCGAGTTCTCCTTTTGCGCCGAAGAAGATTTGAAGGTGATTTTCTGTGGGAGTTCGATCGTGTAGAGACTCAGCTATCTGGGTCTCTACGCTTTTTTTTTGAGTTTTTTTTAACGAACCGATGAAAGTCGCGTTCATTCTTCTTTGCTCTCAATTCAATGTGTCGATCGTATAAATAGCATATCCCCTCTTCGCTACTGAGCCAATAATCCCGATCGCACCCCTGGCCTTCTAAAATCAAAGGTAATTAACCTAGATTTCTAGTCAATACCGCATGGATACTAAAGCTTTTAAACGATCGCTCCAACAGTCTGAAAACTACCACCGCAAGGGTTTCGGACACGAAGCTGAGGTAGCTGGGGTGATGCAGACGGCTTATCAAAGCAGTCTGATCCAGCAAATTCGCGACAATAATTACAGGCTGGAACGCGGCGCAGTCACGATCCGGCTGGCTGAGGCTTTTGGCTTTTGTTGGGGGGTGGAACGCGCTGTAGCTATTGCTTACGAGACTCGCCAGCATTTCCCCACCGAACGGATTTGGATTACTAATGAGATTATTCACAATCCGTCTGTAAATCAGCATTTGCGGGATATGGAAGTTGGTTTTATTCCTGTTGAGAAGGGGCAGAAAGATTTTTCGGTTGTCGATAGCGGCGATGTGGTCATTTTACCCGCTTTTGGGGCGAGCGTCCAAGAAATGCAGTTGCTTAATGATAAGGGCTGCAAGATTGTTGATACTACTTGTCCTTGGGTTTCTAAGGTTTGGAATACTGTTGAGAAGCACAAGAAGAGGGATTATACTTCGATTATTCACGGTCAATACAAGCATGAGGAAACTGTTGCTACGAGTTCTTTTGCTGATAAGTATTTGATTGTGCTGAATTTGCAGGAAGCTGAATATGTCAGCAATTATATTTTGCATGGGGGCGACCGCGATGAGTTTCTTGCTAAATTTAGCAAGGCTTATTCTGCTGGTTTTGACCCAGATGTGGATTTGGAAAGTGTTGGTATTGCCAACCAAACTACTATGCTCAAAACTGAGACGGAGAAGATTGGTAAGTTATTTGAAAAAACGATGATGCGGAAGTTTGGGCCTGAGAATTTGAACGAGCATTTTCAGAGCTTTAATACTATCTGCGATGCGACTCAGGAACGGCAAGATGCTATGTTGAGTTTGGTTGAGGAAAAATTGGATTTGATGCTGGTGATTGGGGGTTTTAATTCTTCTAATACTACGCATTTGCAGGAAATTGCGATCGACAAAACTATTCCTTCTTATCACATTGATTGTGCGGAGCGCATCTTACCGGGAAATCGGATCGAACACAAGCCTTTGGGGGGAGATTTGGTCGTAGCTGAAGGTTGGCTACCGGATGGTAAAATTGTGGTGGGCGTGACTTCGGGTGCTTCTACGCCTGATAAGGTGGTTGAGGATACGATCGATCGCATTTTCGCGATGAAAGCCGCTGCACTTGCCTAATTATATCGTTTCCCCTGGCATCGGAATTATCCTTTTGCGAGTGCAGTGCGAGCGTCTCGCTATGTTTGCTAGCCAGACGCTCGATCGCGCTCGCAAACAGAGTATTATTCCGATGTTACCGGATTTGAGCTTCAAATATTTTCAACCGACGAATTCTCTGCTGTTACCCGATCGCTCGCATTTCTGATACTATTCACCCGCGTCATCGCTTCTGTGAATTTCTCCCTGCCTCCAACAGATTATTTTTTAAATAAAATATGAAAAATTTGCCTTTTTTTGCCCCTAAAAAGCTTGACTTGGCTAGTTTGACAGTGTATTATTTAATAATGGGAATAGTGGCAAAAAAATAATTTATCTCAATACTCCAATTATTTAAATAATACCCCAAAAATCAACTTTAGTCAATAGGTAAAAACTCTTTTCTTTCCGCCGCAATTTGAAACTGCCAAAGGAACACGAACGATACAAAAATCATCAATGCAAAAAAAGGCGAATTCAGCTTTGCAGGCTATCCTAGATTGTCTGGTTTCTGGCTGAATCAGCAGACGCAAGAGAGCGATTTATTGGGAGCATCTCACTTTTGCAGTTAAGCTAGAAATTGGAGTTTTAAGGCAGGAGGCAGGAGGCAGGAGGCAGGAGGCAGGGGGCAGGAGGAAAGAGGAAGAAGGAAGGAGCCAGAAGAAGTGTTTTTACAAATATGAGATGCTCCCGATTTATTGCATCTCAGACTTAAGGGGGATGCCAGAAGGATCGAGGCTAAACTACAAAGAAGATCGATCGCACATTTGAGCCTTAAATTTATAGTGTTTAGCCGCCCTATATGTCCGCGCCAAAAATTCGATTAGTCCGCATCCAGCTAAAATAAAAAAAGCAGGACTCGCACGCCGACTATTCCATGAAACAATCGCTGACTCGCCAAATCACCGCAGGTATCGGAATGGTCTTGGCGCTGCTAATTTTGAATGCGGCAACTTCCTACCGCAACACTCTCAAGTTAGTCGAAAACGAACGCTGGGTGAACCACACTCACCGAGTTTTAACCGAAATCGAAGCCGCGCTTTCCACCTTAAAAGATGCTGAAACCGGACAGCGCGGTTATTTGTTGACGGGAGAAGAACGGTATTTAAAACCGTATCACAGCGCGATCGCCAGGGTCAACGAACAAGTAGTCGGATTGCAGCAGCTAACGGCCGACAATAAGCGACAGCAACAGCGCATTCGCGACTTGAAAATTGCGATCGACTCTAAATTAGCCGAACTTGAAAAAACCATCAATCTGCGACGCCAACAAAACTTAGAAGCAGCCCTGCGGCGAGTAAAATCCGGTAGGGGAAAGCAAATCATGGAGGACATTCGCCAGCAGATAGCCGCCATCACTGCCGAAGAAACTCAGCTATTGCAGCAGCGCGCCCGAGAATCTCAAGCCAGCGCTAATTTGACAATCCTGACTTTTACTGTTGCTGCTTTAGTCAATTTCCTGTTGATGCTGTTGGTTTACTATTTGGTGAAGCGCGATCGAACTTTGCGAGATCGGGCCGAAATCAAGCAAAATCAACTCTTAGAACAGCTAGAATACGATCGCCACTCCCTACAATTAACAGAAGAACGTTTCCGCCGCGCCATTATCGACGCACCGCTGCCAATTATGCTGCACGCTGAAAACGGAGAAGTTTTGCAAATTAACTGCGCTTGGACAGAACTATCAGGCTACGAATACTCAGAAATACCCACAATTGAAGATTGGACAGAAAAAGCTTACCACAGCCGCAAATCGCTAGTGCAAGCAGATATCGATCGGCTGCACCAATTAAACGCGCGCATCTCTGAAGGCGAATATATGATTGCCACAGCCAGCGGCGAAAGTCGAATTTGGGAGTTTTATTCCGCACCTTTAGGCAAGCTTTCCGACGGCAGAAGTTTAGTAATTAGTACCGCCATTGACGTAACTGCGCGCAAACAAGCAGAAGCAGAAATTCGGATGCTCAACGCTACGTTAGAACGGCGGGTGGAACTCCGCACCACTCAACTTCAAGCCGCTAACGAAGAATTAGAATCTTTCACCTATACCGTCGCCCACGATTTGCGGGCTCCCCTGCGGGGAATGCAGGGATTAGCTGAAGCTTTATTAGAAGATTACCGCGACCTCCTCGACGAACTCGGTCAAGAATACGCCCAGCAAATTGTTAATTCGGGGCAACAATTAGAAGCATTGATCCAAGATTTGCTAGCTTACAGCCGCCTGAGCCGTGCTGAGTTATCGCTGCAAGTTTTAGACTTAGAATCTGCTGTCGCCGAGGCAATTGCTGTGGTACAAGCCGACGCTAAATCCAGCGGCGCTCAAATCACTGTTCGACCGCCTTTGTTTGCCATAATTGGCCACCGCGTTACTTTAGTTCAAGTAATCGCAAATCTCCTGGCTAACGCTATAAAATTTGTGGAAGGCGCACCTCCCCAATTGCAGATTTGGGCTGAGGAAATTAAGCTGCCTCAAGAGGGAGAGACGAATAGCGCAACAGCGGGAGAATTGGAAAGGGGAAGAGTGGGACAGTGGGAGGATTCCCAGTTACTGATTACCACTGGCGAATTGCCAGTCCCCACCATCCGTCTGTGGGTAGAAGACAACGGCATCGGTATTGCTCCAGAACATCAAAAACGCATTTTTCGCGTCTTTGAACGCCTGCACGGTATCGAGTCTTACCCCGGAACTGGTATAGGATTAGCTATTGTGCAAAAAGGGATCGATCGCATGGGCGGTCAAGTAGGGGTGGAATCTCAATTAGGACAGGGCAGTCGATTTTGGATACAACTGAGGAAGTATGAGGGAAACGCAGACGATTTTGTTGGTGGAAGATAACCCCGTTGATATTTTGTTGATGCAGCGGGCTTTTCGCGATCGGATTTTTACTAATACTTCACTGCAAATTGTCCGAGATGGAGATGCAGCAGTTTTTTATTTAAATGGTGACGGAGAGTACAGCGATCGCGATCGCTATCCTTTACCTGCGATAATTTTACTAGATTTGAAATTGCCCCGGCGATCCGGTCACGAGGTCCTGGTTTGGCTGAAGCAGCAGCCGGAACTAAAACGCTTGCCGGTGGTTATGCTTACTTCTTCTAGCCAAACACTTGATGTCAAACGAGCTTACGATTTAGGGGTAAATTCTTATTTGGTTAAACCTGTCGGGTTTGCTTCTTTATTGGAAATGATGCAGAGTTTTAGGGACTATTGGCTCAACTATACGGAACTGCCGGAACCTCGATAATTTTAGGATTTTTAGTGGCGGTTTCCGGGTTTTTATTGCTTGTTTCCTCGTTACCGGGCTTTTTCTGATAACGAGGAAATTACGTTTATAGTGAGGAATCCCCTCTTCTATTATCTTAAAGTGGCAACCTCCAACATTTTTATTAGGAGCGATATATCTGCATTCTAGCTAACAGCAAAATTATCAATTGTTAAAGTGGTACACATTCTGGTAATTGACGACAACCCCACCGATCGGCTGCTCGTCAAACGCGAGTTAGATCGGCAATTCTCGCAATTGCAAGTAACGGAAATATCCGACGGTAGATTGTTCGGGGAAGCCCTGAATCGAGGCGGATTCAATCTGGTAATTACCGACTACCAACTACGCTGGACGAACGGTTTAGATGTGCTTAGAACTATCAAAGCGCGTTATCCACAATGCCCGATTGTAATGTTTACGAATACTGGCAATGAAGAAATTGCTGTAGAGGCGATGAAATCCGGATTGGACGATTACATTATCAAGTCTCCTAAGCACTACGTCCGCCTGTGCGTTGCTGTTCGCGCAGTCCTCGATCGAGTTGCCGCCTGGAAGTCGCCCGACTAGAAAATCAACTTAATTCTCTGCTAGAACGCTTAAATGTCGGAGTTTTTCGAGCGAGTTCCCAGGGGCAGCTTTTGGAAAGCAATCAAGCTTTTTTGCGCTTGTTCGATGCCAGCAATTTAGCAGATGTCCAAGGCATCTATCGGCAGCAATTGTTTTTGCAGCCGCTAGATTCAGGGGAGTCTCGGTGTCAAAATCTGGAAATTACATTTCCTTTGGCAGACGGTCGAGTAAAATAGATTCGGTTTACTCAATATCTCTACAGCGCAGAAGGTGAAAGTACGATCGACGGATTGGTGGAAGATATTTCGGAACTCAAGCAAGCTGAACTTGCTTTGCGCGAATTTAATGAAACTTTGGAAGACCGGGTGAGAGAGCGTACTGCTGAGTTAGAAGAAGTTAACGCACAGCTAGAATCGTTTACCTATTGAGTTTCTCACGACTTGCGCGCTCCTGTGCGGGGAATTTTGTTTTTTGGTGAAATGTTGCTCAAAGATCGAGTTAGCGACTTCGATGCTACCTCACAAGATTACTTGTCTCGGATTACCGACGCTGCAAGTCTGATGAATACTTTAATCGAAAATTTGCTAGAGTACAGCCGCCTCAGCAAAGCTAACTTGCCGCTAAAAGCAGTTTCTCTTAATTTAATTGTGGCTCGCTCGATCGCGCAACTAGAAACTCAAATTGCCCAAACACAAGCTCGGATAACTGTTGTCGAACCGATGCCTTCGGTGTTGGCACATCCTCCTACGCTGCTGCAAGTCTTGGCTAACTTGCTCTCCAATGCTCCACCAGTTTGTGCAGCCGGGGATAGAGCCGCAGGTGCGATTTTATGCTGAAGCCGAGGAGGAATATATCTGTCTTTGGATAGAAGACAACGGGATTGGAATTGCATCATAATTTCATGAAAGAATTTTTGGATTGTTCGATCGCTTGTACGGTCAAGAAGTGTATTCGGGAACCGGAATAGGGTTGGAGATCGCTCGCAAAGGAGTCGAGCGAGTGGGCGGCTCGATCGGGCTGGAATCGACATTGGGAATCGGCACCCGATTCTGGCTAAAATTGCGCAAGTGCGAGTGTTGAACAAGCAAGTTCGGTAACGAAGCAGTGTCAGGGATTTAACAGATGAGGCTCCCGGGAAGAGGGTTTTAACAGCAATATTCTGCTGTAGCTGAAAGAATCAATCAAGGCGCTTCCTCACACCAGAACATAGAATAAACAATTAGTATAGTGAGAGTTAACGTATCTCTTGTATCGTTACCGCCCGAGCAGGCTTTGTGACCTGTTCTACAACAACTTAATTAATTTGTTTGTGGGGCACACCTCTAAAAGGGTGGTTGAGGATCTTACAATCTGTAAGATATAATAAATACTTGCAAATACAATCAACTTATTTGTAAGTATAATTGACTATCCAAGTAAATATTCAAACGTTCGAGATTGCTCAATAACATATTATTAGGTTGAAGAATGTTTGCGCCAATACAAAAACTAAAAGCCCAATGCTGTCTATTCTGTTAATTGACGACAACCCGAACGATCGCCTGATGATCGATCGAGAACTGAGGAAAACTTTTGCCGATTTAGAAATTAAGTCGGTTATTGATGCCCAAACTCTCGAAGAAATCCTGGTAAAAGGGGGTTTTGACATAGTAATTACGGACTACCAACTGCACTGGAGCGACGGATTAACTATTCTTCACAAAGTTCAAAGCCGCTACCCAAATTGTCCGGTAATTATGTGTACTGACAGCGGCAGCGAACAAGTGGCAGTTGAAGCTATGAAAGCGGGTTTGAGCGATTACGTGTTCAAAGGGCGGCAGTTCAAGCGGCTGGCGGGGGCTGTGGGCGAAAGCTTGAAAAAACAGCAGTTGCGCGAGAACTACGCGAAAACGTCGGCGCAGTTGGCAATTTCGGAGGAACGGCTGAGATTGGCGATCGAAGCCTCGAAAATGGGAACTTGGGATTGGAATTTATTAACTGGGGAGGTGGTTTGGTCGGAGGGACACGAACTGTTATTCGGGCTGGCAAAAGGCAGTTTTGCGGGAACTTACGAAGCGTTTTTTGCCTGCATTCACCCGGATGACCAGAACTCGATCGCCCGAGCTCTTGGTTTTGCTTTAGAAAACAAAATAGAATACAACTACGAATTTAGAGTTATTTGGCCCGACGGGAGCTTGCACTGGATCGCGGGTAGGGGCAAGTTTTTTGATGATGATACGGGTAAATCGGTGCGGTCGATCGGCGTGGTTTGGGATATTACCGATCGCAAATTATCAGAAGCGAGGGTGCAAGAAAGCGAGGAAAATTTGCGCTTTGCCCTAGAAGCAGCTAACACCATCGCTTTTACCTGGGATGTGGCATCTGGGGAAGTCCGCCGCTCGTCCAATGCCAAAACACAGATTGGTTTGGGCGCAGACAACAGCTTTGGTACTTTTGAGGAAAAAAAGAATGCGGTGCATCCAGAAGACCGCGAAAGCTTTTTGGCAGATGTGGATGCCGCACTCACCGGCGCGGGAGTTTACGAGTCGGAATACCGCCACGTTCTAGCCGACGGCTCGGTGATTTGGCTTCACGACAAAGGGCAAGTGGTTTTTGACGCATCGGGCAAACCTGTTCGGCTGTTCGGCGTGGCGATCGACATTACCGATCGCAAACAGTTAGAATACGATCGCTCCCGCGCCTTGGCGCGAGAGCGGTCGTATTTGCACCGCCTGCAAAAGTTAACCTCCGCCTCAGTTGCGATCAACTCTACGCTGTCGGTGGCAGAAATACTTCAGTTAGCAGCAGATAGCGCCCGCCAAATTCTCGAAGTTCACCAGGTAGCGGTCAACCTCAACCCTGCAGCCAACTGGGATGCGGGAATTAGCAAGTTTTCGATGTCAGAAAAATACGCTGCGTGGCGAGATTACTGCGAAGAACCAGACGGTACGGGCATTTACCAGGAAGTTTGCCAGCACCAACAGGCGATGCGGATGACTCAAAGCGAGTTAGAGGCTCACCCGAGATGGCGGGGGTTCGGCAAGGCAGCAGGGAAGCACCCGCCGATGCGGGGCTGGCTGGCGGTACCGCTGACGACTCGGGACGGCAGAAATCTGGGATTGATTCAGTTGTCGGACAAGCACGAGGGGGAGTTCGCCGAAGATGACGAAAGTATTTTAATGCAGTTGGCTCAGGCGGTGTCGGGCGCGATCGACAATGCCCGACTTTACGAGGAATCTCAGCAGGCCAATCGGGTGAAAGATGAGTTTTTGGCAACTCTTTCTCACGAGCTGCGATCGCCCTTAAACGCGATTTTGGGCTGGGCGCAACTGCTGCAGCAACGCAGTTTGAGTCCGGCTGTTACTGGGCGGGCTTTGTCCACTATTGAGCGCAATGCTAAATTGCAAACTCAATTGATTGACGATTTGCTGGATATTTCAAGAATTATTCGCGGCAAGTTGACTTTGAATCCAAGTCCTGTAAATTTGATTTCGATGGTGGAAGCAGCGGTGAATACGGTGGGGTTGGCCGCCGATGCTAAGTCGATCGATTTGCGGTTGGCAATTGTAGATTTGGGCTTGGAAACTGCTGATTTTTCCTATTCCGGGGAGGTTTCTGGCCGTTCCCAATCCGAGTTAAATCCGAGATTTTTGGTCTCAGGAGACCCCGGCCGCTTGCAGCAGGTGATTTGGAATTTGCTGACGAATGCTATTAAGTTTACGCCGCGCGGAGGGCGAGTAGAAATCCGGCTGCAGCGACTTGATTCGGAGGTTGAGCTGGCTGTTAGCGACACGGGAATTGGGATTGCTGCGAATTTTTTGCCTTATGTGTTTGATTCTTTCCGGCAAGCGGATGCTACGATTACTCGCCATCATAGCGGTTTGGGGCTGGGTCTGGCGATCGTCCGGCAGTTGGTGGAACTCCACGGGGGCAAGGTTTGGGCGAGCAGTCCGGGATTGGATATGGGCTCTACTTTTACTTTCCGCTTGCCTTCGATTCCGGTAAGTTCGATCGCCCCGGAGGAAGCGCAGGTGTTGGGTGAGGGCAGCAATTTACTGGGACTGAAGGTTTTGGTGGTTGATGACGAGGTTGATTCGCGGGAATTTATCATGTTTGTCTTGGCAGATTCCGGGGCCGCTGTCAGGGCTGCATCGTCTGCTGTTGAGGCGTTTGAGGTGGCTGCGGAGTTTGTGCCGGATGTTTTGGTCAGCGATATCGGAATGCCACAGGAAGACGGCTATTCGCTTCTGTTAAGGCTGCGCTCTTGGACAACCGAAAGGGGAAGGAAATTTTGGGCGATCGCCTTGACGGCTTATGCTAGGGATGAAGACCGCGATCGTGCTTTGGCTGCGGGTTTCGATCGGCATCTTTCTAAACCTGTGCCGCCTGATGTCTTGGTAGATACTATAGTCAAGTTGAGCCGTGCCGGCGCTAACAACTTAAAAAACTCTATTTGAAATTTGAAATTTGGAATTGGGAATTTGGAATTGAGCATTGTGTTTGTAGCGACCAAGAATTTCAAAGGTGGTACCCGCCACGCGATCGATCAGTGGGATCGATCCAAAATCTAAAATCTCAAATCCTCAAGCCCCCGAATTTATCTCGCGCAAGTCAATCCAAAATCTAAAATCTAAAATCTAAAATCGAATGACAGCTTTAATCCTCATCAAACTCGCTCTGACTTGCATTCTTTACTATAAACGTATAATGCTGATTTTACCGGACACGAGCTGATTAACCGACTCGATATCGACGGTAATCCTCAACTCAAAAATATAAAACTTTGTATTTTTAAAACTATTTAACTTCGGCTTGGGTGCGGGCTTTGAGCAACGCCCAAAATATGCAATTTCAATGCCGATTAGCTGATTGGTTTATGTTAATATGCTAAAAGATCCAACAACCACGGTAATTAGGTGGACAAACTTCAGACAGACATAGAGGCTATTTGCTTTCAGATTGAGGCATTGCGCCGGGAACGCCAGCAGCTTAGCACTGCGTCGATCGCCCCCGCCGGGGATTCGCCCCAAGCGATCGCCGATGCTTACCGCCGTCACGCCAGGGAAACAGCACAAGTGTCGGCAGAAGTCAAGGGAATTGACGATGCGATCGCGGCTCTGTCTGCTCAACTGAGTCACAAACAGCAGCAGTCGGTAAACTTGCAAAGAAGCAGTCCGATGGAGCAGCAAGTTGAAGAAGGAAGAGCGCTCGCTAAGGAACACGCGGAACGGATTAACGAATTAGCGGCTCAACTGGCTGCAGAAGTGAAGGGACTCAAAGCCATCGCCGACCAAATTAGCCCCAGTTACTGGCAGGTTTATTACAAGCCTTTTATTACTGGTTTTAAGACTATTTATGTTCCCTACGTGCGATCGGACGGGGATGTTTGGACTATTGTCAATCGAGTAGTTTAGAGAGGCTGCGGGAGCAGAAATCAGAAGCACTCCAGACAATTTTTTCCTGTCCCTATTCCTCTAGCTCAACCTCTCAGCAGTTGCTTGATAGTACCGACCAATTCCTGAGGGTGAAATGGCTTAGCGATGTAAGCGTCGGCTCCTTGTTTCATTCCCCAGTAGCGATCGAACTCTTCGCTTTTGCTCGAACACATTACCACCGGCAAATTCTGAGTTTTAGGGTCGCTTTTGAGCCGGCGACAGACTTCGTAGCCGTTCATCCGGGGCATAACTATATCCAGAACGACTAAATCTGGGCGGTTGATCTTGATTTGCTCTAGAGCTTCTACGCCATCACTAGCTACCGTGACGTTTAGTCCTCTACCTTTTAACAAGTCGGCGATCATCTCCCGCAGAGTGACGCTATCATCAACAACCATAACTGTACTCATAGAATAATCCCTACCAAGTTTCTGGGTTGAAACGTTCACATTAACGTTTACATTAACGTTCACCTTCACAGGTGTCTTTTCCTGATTGAGATTGCGCTCTGCTAGATGTATTTTACCCACTTTTGCTCATTTCTCAATCATTTGTCTGAGTAATTATCGCAAAATTAAAGATCCGCGCAATCTCGGTTGACACACGAGGCTCTGTCCGTTAGTCTATCATTTTCTTTCTCAAATGGTACTTTTATTAAAAAATGAGGGTGTAGCTTGGTTGTGCGTTTCCGGTCGAGTACGGCGGCGCGGCGCCGCCTGGATCGAAATTTGTCTAATTATGATTTTTCGTACCTAAAGCCGATAGTTTTGGGTCGTAGAGCGTCTCTAAAACGACCGGGCGCTGCCGGTAGCTCTGACCGGAGTTTTTGCAGCCGTTAGCAACGATTCCCAAGACAGAAGCTCCAGAAATTTTTAATTCTTCTAAAACTTTGCGAACTTGCGATCGGTCTGTTTTCCCAATTTGCACGACCATAATCGTAGCGTCTGTGTGAGCTGCAAGCAAGTGGGTGTCTGCCAAGCCTGCTAGCGGGGGGGTGTCGTAAATCACTAAGTCAAAAAATGCTTGAAATTGCTCCATCAGATACTGCATTTTTTTGGAAGAAAGAAGCTTGATCGGATCGGGGGGAATTTGACCGGCGGTAAGTACGAACAAATTATCTTGGTTTGGCGCTCGCACAATCGCGTCGTTGAGGCTGATATCTGTGGAGATGGCATCGCCCAGACCCCGCACGTTCGGCAGTCCTAACTTAGCGTGCAGTTGCGGGCAGCGCAAATCTGCATCTACTAACAATACTCGCTGTCCGACTGCTGCTGCTGTGGCTGCCAGGTGCAAAGCTACTGTAGATTTGCCGTCTCCGGCTACAGCCGAGCTGACTAATAGCGATCGAATCGTTTTTCCTGCACTAAGCAAGTGAATGTTCGTGTAGAGCGATCGAAATGCTTCTAAAAATTGATAGTCTAAGTCGCTCAAAATACTTCGCCCCCCGAGCATCGGAGCCGTAGGTTTAGCTTCGCCCGGTTCGACAACTTCCACTTTCGATTTTGAGCGAGCCGATGTTAGTTGCCTCGGTCTGGGTACCTTTCGGCGCTTGACTTTTTTGGTAAACGGAATCACCCCGAGGATCGGCAATCTTGTGGCCATTCTCAGTGATTCTGGACTGTGGAAAACAGTATTTAATACCTCTACGAGCAAGCCGATTGCTATGCCCAGCAGACCGCTTAAAATTACTGCCAGCGCTAATTGTTTTTTGGTTTGTTTGACGGTAGCTGTTATCGGCCGGCCGAATTTGTCTAGCGGAATTTCTGGAGGATTGATCAGCACCCAGGGGATTTGCTGCTGAGCTGCATCGATCCGCAAGGCTTCTCGTTTTGCCAAGAAGTCCGAAAAACTCTTAGTAACTACTTGCAGTTCCCGCTGTAAATTGTCGTATTGTCGGGTTGTCACTGAAAAAGTTCTAATTTTTTGGTTGAGATCCTTTTGCAAATTAGTCATTTCGCGATCGCGCGCTTCCAATTCTTTGATTTGGGTTTCCAAATTTCCCATCACCACTTCTCTGGCTTGTTGAGTAGCGGTTAAAATCAGTTCTTCCCGACTTTTTTTCAGTGCTAAAACTGGCAAACTGTCTTCTCTGTACTGAGCTAATTTCATTGACAAATCCGAGTCTATTTTCTGGATTTGACCTAACAGTCCAGCGTAAGCTTGTCCTTGGGTCATCAGCAGCCCCTGGGGATTATTTTGCTGGAGTAATTTTTCGTAGTTTTGGTAGAGGTTACGCATCCCTTGTAGCTGTACTCGGATTCCTACTTGCTGACCCCGAATGCTTTGAACTTGTTCCGAAAGAGATTTGCCCTCTAGCTGGGGGTCAAACAAGTTGCTCTGCTGGCGCAGTTTTTGGACTTGCAGTTGCAAAACTTCGACTCTTTCTCGAAGCTTGGGCATTTCCATATCTATAAATTTAATGCCTTGATTAATGCCAGTCAGTCGCTGCTGCAAGCTGTACTCTAAATAAGCTTTAGAAACTTTATCCAAGACTCGGTAAATTTTGTCTTTGTCTGAATCTTTGTACTGAACTTCTAAAATTTTTGTGCCTTGCTGTTTGCCATCTTTGCTGTAGCTGATGCGGTTGATCGACAGTTTTGACATCAGTTCGCTGTAGGTCAATTTGGGATTCGTAGCTCGCAATTCCTGAAGCACGGGCTGCATCATTTTGGGGCTGCGCAAAATCCTAATTTGGGTTTCATAGTCTACTAAGCTAATTCCTTCTATATTAATTTTTGCTAAGTCGGCAGCGACAGTGTTGTCTAATTGTTTGGATAGCAAACCTTCAGCGGTGGCAGGTTCTACTAACAGAGAAAAGGAGCCTTCATACTCGATCGTAATCTTTTTAGACGTGATGACGATCGCTGTTCCTGCGAGGGCGCTCAAAGCAATGGTGGCTGCTGCCATGACCAGGATGCGGCGGCGCAGGACGCCTAAGAGCCAGGACAAGTCTAGCTTTTCTTCCTCTGTATCCTCGACGAATTTATCTCTGTAGTTCTGAGCCGAAAAGTCAGGCAGTTTGCCGTTTGATTTGGGTGTGAAGGGTTGGTAATCTTGTCTGCTATCCATATTCAGCCTGGGTATTCTTGAGGTTGATATTTTTGAGGTTGATATTTTTGAAGCTGCCGCGCCGCGACTGGGAAATCCTATTGTTTAGTTTATTTTAGCCTTTGCTAGGAACTATCCACCTCAGCAGCAGCATTCTTACCTGAATAAAGATCGGAGAATGCTTATAAAATTTAACACTCCGGTAGCTGGCCCGACAGGTCCGATTACAGTGTTCATGCGGTCTACTAATTTGGTGAGACCGCTGCGGGATACGATAATCATGTCGTTGTTGCGAAGTTGAGGATTGAGTTCTTCGTTAATTCCTTGAGTTAAATCAACTTCGATCGTCCGTTTAGTAGCTGTACCGTCGTTGTTGAGGCGGACTAGCTCAACTTGATTCCTTCTAGCTCTGGTATTACCGTAGCCAAAAAATCCTCGGGAAATTAAAGCTTGATTCAGCGTGGCATTAGCTGGGAGCCTCAGCGGATCGAGGCTTGTGTTGACTTCTCCTACTATAAAAACGTTAATGCCGGGGGGAGCAAAGTTAGTGTTAGCCAACACGCCAGCTTCTGCAGGGTTGACGAGCGTGGCTTTGGGAACGACGATCGTATCTCCCTCCTGGAGGATGGTATCTTGGGAGCCGTCGCCGGACTCTAGGAACTGCCACAGGTTCACGGGGATAATTTGTTCGCCTCTTCTGGTGACGCGGCGCACTTGGATTTGCCGGATGTCGGCTTCGGAGGTGATGCCGCCGGCTAGCTGAATCGCGCGGATGACGGTCGGAAAACCTTCTCGGCTGAGGTCGCTTGTGGTGTTGCCGCCGATGACGACGTAAGCCCCCGGACGGGTGACTTGGCCGACGATGGAGATCGATCGAGGTTTTTCTGGCGGCGGCGAAAAGTTAGCTGTCGCAAATTGGCGAGCTTCTGCTTGGTTGAAGTTGGCGACTGTGGGAATCACGATTGTGTCTCTGTCTTGCAAAATGATGTCTTGAGAGATGTCTCCTTCTTGCAAGAATCTCCACAGGTTGACGTTAAGCACTTGATCGGGGCCGTCTGGTTGGGGACGGCGGACGCGGATGTTGCGGATGTCGGCAACACCCGTGACGCCTTCTGCGAGTCTGATCGCTTGGGTGACGGTGGGGTACTGGACACTCGGCGCGACTCCCGGGCCAGGAGTTAGGGTAATGGTGAAGTTTCCTGGCCTGGTAACTTCTCCGATGACGCCCACGTTAAGGGGGCGGGCGGCGACGAGGCTGACTGTGACTATGGGGTCTTTGAGGACGCGGCGGTAGGCGTTGCGGATGATATTGGTGGCTTCTACTAAGGTGCGGCCGCGAACGGAGACCAGGCCGATCAGTGGCAGGTTGACTGAACCGTCGGAAAGGACTTCGTAGTTGCGGGTGAGGTCGGGTACTTCGAGTATTTCTACTAGAATGCGATCGCCACCGCCGAGTTTGTAGCTTTCGGGCGATCGTCGAACGCCCCCAGATTGTGCAATGACTGTTTCGGGCCGCAATCGCACTTGTGCCGCCGCAGCGAGGGGAAATCTGGCAGCAATAATACCGTTGGCGGCGATCGCGCACAACGTCAAACTCAAGACTGGCGGGGTGATTTGTTTAGAAAAATCGGCGTTAACCACAGGCTAGGTATTTTCTTTTGGGTTCATTCATTAGTTTAATCCGTCACAATTCAAATGCCATCTCGATCGCAGCTACAACGAAAAATCAGCAATAATTGTCAGTGCCCGGTTAAGCATCTAGATTTTCCTTCCCGGACTCAGCTTGGAAAAAAAACCAGGATGCTGCCGGATGCCTTTTAGCTTCTTTGCTTGATGCGTATCTAACTCCGCATATTTCAATCAATATCGTTGAATTCTCCTGCCGTCCGACACTCGGACGGGGGACAGCAACAGGAACAGACAATTTAGATGCAACGCAGCCCGCGCCACGGCGATCGATCGACAACAGCCTCGGTTTCTTGTTAATTTGGTGGAGGTAGCCGGCTGCTCAACTAATATTTCTCTTACAAAGGGTAGAATTTTATGGCCAGAATGATTAGGGAGCTAATTTTCGGCAATAATTTATTGCTGGCTTTATTGGCCTCTGTGGCACTGATTAGCACGATCTTGATTTTTCAGTTTGCTGCTCAAAAAAAAATAGGTTTGCTCTGGGAAAAATGGTTTGCTATTTGTTACGTATTCGTATCTCCCCACGTCAACCTACCTCCGTTTAATTACCTACATTTTGTCAATCTGGCTTCTACCGATGGTAGTAATATTTCTCAACTTCCCTGGGCTTTTTATCCATGGGTAATCTTGGTGTTGTCAGGGAGATTTATTAGTTTTTTTAAAAATCAATTTGTAGAAGCCTTATCATTTTTAGTTTTGAGAAATCCTGGCTTTTCGGTGTATTGTTTGCTGCCAATAACATCGACTCTGTGGTCGCTAGTTCCCGAGATCACGCTGAAAGGCGGGATAGCATTTACAGGTTTTACGATTTTTAGTTTTTATGTGGGTGCGCGATATGAGTGGCCCGAATTATCTGGAATACTGAGGTGGGGCTATACCTCTCTCGCCATAGTTAGCGTTTTGCGGTACCCGAATGTGGGCAAAGAATTTGCAGGACTTACCAGCCATAAAAATGCTTTCGGCAGCCTCATGGTTGTGAGTACAGCACTTTGGTATCTGCACTATTCCCAAGGTGCTAAAACTCAGAAAGAACGCTGGATAGCTCTGGGGTTCATGTTGTTTTCTTTTTATTTGGTGAGAGCTAGTAGTTCGGGGGGTTCTCTAGTTAATAGTTTGATGCTCATAGCTGTAGTGTCATCTTTAAGTTTTTTGAGCAGGTTAAAATTTCAATGGGCTTTTACTTGTATTGTCGGGTTTACGGTCTTGGCTATTATTACCAGCGTTTATATCATAGACAACCTAGAGTCTATTGTTGTCGGGGGATTGGGAAAAGATTTGACCTTGACAGGGCGGACAGAGTTTTGGCCGCAATTAATCGACGCGGCAAATCAGCGCCCTTGGTTTGGCTATGGATTTGATGGGTTTTTTAAGCAAGACGAAATTGGCGAGAAAACTCCAGCTTATTTCATATATACTGCCAATGGATTTCAACCAAAAACTGCTCACAACGGTGCTATATCAGTATTGCTATCTTACGGTTATCTGGGACTTTTCTTAATGTTAGCTTCACTGTTTACTAATCTAATTCTGGCAGTGCGACAACTGAATCGCAGCCCGCTATCTGAATCCGGAATACCGATTATTTACTTGGTTTTTATAATACTGAATAACATTACTGAAGGTTCTTTAGGTGAGATGGGGGATGTTTGGCTTGCTTACGTGTTATTAACAGTGAGACTTTGTATCGATAGTAGCAAATCTCCATCCAGCAACCGCCGCATTTACCGCCGGGATTTGCCGTCCTCATCTGAATCCAGATTGAATCCCCATTAATTTGCAGAAGTTAAAAATAGATAGAACTATGGGTGTTGCTGAAAGGGTAATGATTTAAGTCCGTAAAGGGGTAATTATAAATATGTAGTGGTGGCTGGTAGTTGCCAACTAAAATCCCAGCTATTTTCAAGTTAAAACCTAAAAAAATAGATGCCATAGCTTTATAAAAGCTTATTAAACCTATTAATTATTATTCTTGATGAAACCGATCGAAATTTTTATTTTTTTAAATAAGCAATTTGTAAATAGATGTAAATTAACTGGCTGTGGAAGATTTTTTTTATTTCTTAAATCGCCGACCTTGTTGTCCATACGGCAAAGGACAACAAACCGTAAAAAATGGCAGTACCCACAACAAAAAACAAAAATTTAAGTGCAAACAATGTGGCAAGCAGTTTGTTGATAATTCTACAAAAAATAAAATTTCTCAAGAAACTAAGAATTTAATAGATCGACTTCTCTTAGAAAAAATTTCTCTTGCTGGAATTGCTCGTTCGGTCTGGGTTTCTCCAACTTGGCTGCAAAATTATGTAAATAATAAATACGCCAAAACGCCTCGTAAAGTCAAGGTTTCAGAGAAAGCTAAAGGAAAATTAATCATTGAATGTGATGAATTATGGTCTTTTGTTATAAAAAAACATAATCAACACGCTCGTCTGGCTGGCTATACAGCAGTTTTCAGGTTAGTGAGGTACACAACAGAGGTAGGGACACGGCGCCGTGCCGTGTCCCTACGGCAATAGAAGAGCAATCTGGGTGTACTTCATAAACGTGGAATCTGCTATATACAGAAAAACTAGAGAAATTGTTGGAGTTTATATTGCAGATCGCAGCCGGAACTCGGCACAAAAGTTTTGGGAATCTTTGCCGCCTGTCGATCGACAATGTGCGGTTTGCTATACGGATTTTTGGGTATCTTATGAAAAATTTATTGCCTCAAAACGTCACAAACCCGTTGGCAAAGAAAGTGGTAAAACCAGTCATATTGAAAGGTTTAATAATACTTTACACCAACGAGTTTCAAGACTTTAAGGCGAACTCTTTCTCGATCAAAAAAATTAGAGAATCATCTTGGAGCCGTTTGGTATTTCATTCATCACTATAATGAATGTAGATCCCGGTAATATCCGCGATCGCTACATACAGCATATTCCAGGTTTATGAAATACATACCAGAAACCGGGTTTCTTTAAAGTTCTCGCCTCTGGTAATGATTCTGTTGCTCGAAACCCGGTTTCTTTGTACTACATCTACATGGAATATGCTGTATTTATGACTACCCTGGAATTTTGCTGTGCGAAATTTTCTTGAGGATAGCTTCGCTTGACTTGGGAATGACAATTAAATAACTTACACTCTTGAAAGTGGGGTGGGCTCTCGTAGCCCGCCCTTTTTGGACGGGCGGGACGCCCATCCCACCATAACAATTAAAATTGTAAGTTATTTAATTCGCGATCCTGGGTTTCTTTTCTCGGTATATTTCTAACAGCCGGGATGCCCCCGCCACAATCACCGCGCCTTGGGAAAAGACGACACTTAATTGTATAGTCGTGCGCGCAAAAAAACCGGTTTCTCAGACAAATCGTGGATCTTTCCAGTCATAGATTGACACAGAAACTGGATTTTTGACCGCGTGCGTCATGACAGTTATAGATGCAGGCTGTTTGACTTTACCTGTTTGTATCATCTACAAACGCTGAAACAAATCCATCCGATAGCGTTTGTGATGGCGTGCTAAATCTAGCATGAAAAACTTTTTGCGCGGGTCGCCAAGATGTTTCAAAGATGATGCAGAATTTTCGACAAAAGTATTGTGAACAGTCTCGCCATCCAGGATAAAATAATCGCCCGCTGTAGAGCGATAATGAACCATCAACAAATATCCGCCCGGAAGCAAACCGTCAATAATTTTTTGTTTAGTTTCCAAAAGGTCTTCCACAGTCAAAAAAAAGCCGACTTCTGAAAATAAAATCAAATCGAATTTTTCAGTTGGGAACTGTTGGGGTATCTGCATCTGCTCGAACCGCACCTGCGGGAGATGGCGGCAGCGTTTCCGCGCTTCGACCAATCCCACTTCCGAATAGTCTACTGACAGTAGTCTGTCACATTTGGGAGCTAGTTTCTCGGTCAGTACACCAATGGCGCAGGCGATTTCAAAAGCATTTTTGAATTGGACTTTTGGCAAAGCTCTGATAGTTGCTCGGAATTTACTGATTTCGTTAAATTTGGTGGTGTATCCCCAAGGATCGGGATTCTCGCGGAAGGTTTCATCAAAGACACTAGACGGTGTTGATAGCTGTTCTGAAGGTTTCATCGTCTACCTCTGCAAGTTAAATGTTATTTAAGTAAGGCGTTGCTGAATCACGGTATGAAAATAGATAAGTTGGAAATTCCGAAGATGTTCTGACGCGCTGGTTTAATTTTTTGCAGATTGAGTCGTTCACACCATAAATCTGCAACGCCTTAAATCAATATACTACAGAACAAACACATCGTGGACTGTCTTCTCAAATTACGCTCTCGGAGATTTTTCACACTGGGACGGCGGTGCTGCAGCGAACGCCGGCAACTGCTCACCGCAACAAAGTTGCAGTATTGCAAAAGAAGGTATTTGAGTATCTTAAAATTCAAACAGGAACAGGACTTACGCAACTGGCACAGGTTGGGCAAGTGCGAGATCCCTTATGGCAGCGGAGATCACTGTAGCCGATCGGGGGTCGAGAGCTCCGTGGGTGGTGCTTTCATACTCTCAAAAGCCTTCCATTTCGTTGGGATCGTTAAATCTGACAGGAGTGACGCAACTGGCACATGGCAAGCGTGCGATTCTTACCTCACTTTGTTGTGATGACTGACTGTAACCTGGGGAAAGAGCTAGCAAGTGTGACCCGATCGCCCAATCGAGCCTCCCAAATGCTTTTTTTTAAGGACTTTCTCTCTTTCCGAGTGCGATCGTACAATAATATATAGCAATCCTAAATGATTATCAAGACTATGATACAATTATATGCAATACTCGATCGTGAATAAAAAGATGAATA
>NZ_JAUBTB010000029.1:0-79701 GCF_036704965.1 Microcoleus sp. F10-B2
GCATAATATTGCTTTTAAATGTGTGTGATTTTTGACGCTCGGAGGACAACTTCATCATACCCTAGTTCAGCAACGCCAAATAACCCAGCCCTGTCAAATTAAGTTGACACGCCTTCTATGCATGCCTTAAAAGAACCTCAATCCATCTTTGAGCCTCCGACCTTTGCTACGGTTGATGAAGAACGCCGTCATCGCAAGCAGCGCCTTGCTGCGGCCTTACGTCTGTTTGGACACTTTGGGTTTAGTGAGGGCATCGCGGGGCACATTACCGTCCGCGACCCTGAACACCTGGATTGCTTCTGGGTGAATCCGTTGGGTAGACACTTCAGTCTCATCCGGGTCAGCGACCTGCTCCTGGTGAACCATCAAGGTGAAGTTATAGAGGGGCACAAGCCTATTAACACGGCAGCTTATGCAATCCATTCTCAAATTCATGCAGCCCGTCCTGATGTCGTGGCAGCAGCACACGCTCATTCAATTTACGGCAAAAGCTGGTCTAGTCTCGGTCGTCTCCTCGACCCCCTCACCCAAGATGCCTGTTCCTTCTACGAAGACCACAGCCTGTTTGATGACTACACGGGAGTAGTTCTCGAACTTGAGGAAGGCAAGCGCATAGCCCAAGCACTAGGGGAGAAGAAAGCCATTATCCTCCGCAACCACGGTCTACTCACGGTAGGTCATTCAGTTGATGAAGCCGCTTGGTGGTTTGTCGCACTGGAACGCTCTTGTCAGGCGCAGTTGATGGCAGAGGCGGCTGGCATCCCCATCCTCATCGACTCCGACAATGCTCGTCTGGCGCAGCGCCTGGTAGGTTCACATCAGCTAGGCTGGTTTAGCTTTCAACCGCTTTACGAATTAATCGTACATCAACAACCTGAACTGCTGGAGTAAAGCAGGTTTGATGAATTTTGAATAGAGGACTATTTAGCAATCTCAAGGAATGAGCAGTGATTTTTTCAACCACGCTCTGTACAAAATAGAAAATAGCTAGGAGATAGATATGAAAATAAATACACAGCTTTTATCAGAAAATGTTGGTCAACAAATCATCAATACAGATAATATCAATATTTTAGACCTGGACAGGGAAGAAATTATTAACCTGTTTAAATCTTATGGTTTCTTGCTGTTTAGAGGGTTTGAAAATAGTGTTGACACTTTTACCCAATTCACTAACTCCCTTAGTAAAGATTTTCTGGATTACACCGGAGGCGTCTTTAATCGCCGAGTAATTAATGGGAATGCAACTATTTTAAGCGTCAATGATTTTAATGATGAGATTAAATTGCATGGAGAAATGTACTATCAGAAAGATATTCCGTTAATGCTTTGGTTTTTCTGCGCTCATCCAGCATCACAAGACGGTGAAACAATACTATGTGATGGTAGGCAATTGTTTAATGAACTCAGCAGTCCACTCAAAGAGTTATTTAGGAATAAAAAATTAAAATTTTTGGGTCATTTGGATAAGGAGCGTTGGCAGACACAATACAAAACTGATGATTTAAGAGTAGTAGAACAGACCTGTAGAAGCAATAATTTACTATTGCAAATCAACGAAGATGAATCAATCAATCTTCAATTTATCTCTCCAGCAATACACCCAAGTAGATGTGGAAAATATCCGACCTTTATCAACAGTTTATTGCCAGCAATACATAGATATAAAAACGTAGTTTGCTTTGATGATGATTCAGAAATTACTGATGATATTGTTTCTGAGCTTAATGAATTGGCTGAGAGAATAACTACAGAGATATCCTGGGAAACAGGGGATATTCTAATGGTTGACAATACTAGAATCATGCATGGCAGAAGAGCTTTTTCTGATAATCAACGGGATATTTATTTGCGGTTATGTTCTCCAGCGTTTCCGTTCTAAATGCAAATCCACGCAATTGGGGCATAGGGCATAGGGCATAGGGCATAGGCATAGGGCATAGGGCCGAAAAGCATCAGACCGAAAAGCATACCTCACTTTCTTGAGAACCGCTGTAGTAGGACATAAGGATCGTCAATTAAATAATTTCCCTTTTTTCTTGTGGGATGGGCTCTCGTAGCCCGTCTATCGGGGACGGGCTACGAGAGCCCATCCCACAACAGTCATGAAAAGTGGATTTTATTTAATTGTCATCCCTAAATAAACGCAGCCATGTCATGGCGAGCGAAACGTAGTGAAGCGAAGCAATTGGCTTGCGCTTTGAGATTGCGACACGCAGTGAACAATGACATTGTTTATTTTTATCCAGCTAGTTAAAACATCTAATTAGACTTTTGCAAAAAATCGGTTATTTGTTGATTTCTTCCCTCTTATTTTCCCTTCCATTTGTTAAATGGGTTGCCTTCATCCCTCTTGCTTCTTGCAATAACTCGAAACGGTATTTTCCAAAAGCATAGCAACAGTCATCGGCCCGATTCCTCCCGGTACCGGCGTGATAAATTCGGCTACTGTTTTAACAGCATCAAACTCAACATCTCCGGCCAAACGGCTAGTACCGTCTGGATTGACAACGCGGTTAATACCGACATCGATTACTACCGATCCAGGTTTGACCATATTAGCTGCAATCATTTCTGTACGGCCGACTGCGGCTATTAGAATATCGGCTTGATTGGTGATGGATTCTAGATTTTGCGTCCGTGAATGAGCTACTGTAACAGTACAATCGGCTTCTAAAAGCATCAGCGCCATCGGTTTACCCACCAAAATACTGCGGCCCAAAACTACAGCGTTTTTCCCTTTCAAATCAATCTGGTATTCTTGCAATAACCGCATTACTCCGGCGGGAGTACAACTCCGCAAACCTTCTTCCCCGCGCACCAAGCGGCCTAAATTTACAGGGTGAAGTCCGTCAGCATCTTTGTCCGGGGCAATTTGGTACAGCAGGGCAATTGCATCTAAGTGTTCTGGTAGCGGTAGTTGAACTAAAATGCCGTCTACTCGATCGTCCTCGTTGAGTGCACGAATTGCAAGTTCTAGTTCGGCTTGAGTAGCGTTTGCGGGGTAATGCTGGCCGAAGGAAGCTATGCCAACTTTAGCGCAGGCTCGCTCTTTGTTGCGAACATAGGCTGCGCTAGCTGGGTTGTCCCCTACCATCAGCACCGCAAGTCCCGGAGGACGCCCTTTTTGGGGTTGTAGGGCGCGGACTCGATCGCTCAGCTCGCTTTGAATCTTTTGGGCTAAAGCTTTACCATCTAATATGCGAGCAGTTTTGGCTTCCATTGTAGACTGTGGGTTAGGGGTAAGAAACGGCTGACGATTTTAGATTTTAGCTTAAACGCTCACCTAGATTGTGCAGCAGTCTCTTCTGAGTTGCGATCGATTTTTCCAATTCTGTTACAGTAAGTCGTATCTCCAATCTTCAATCATTTGACTAAATGACTACTGTAATTAAGCAAGTTTGGGTTAAAAAAAGCTGCATCGGCTCTTTATCGCTTATATTCGCCAGCGCTTTGTTCAGTTGTGGCAATTTACCTCTGTCTCAACTTAATCTGGGCTTTAATGTCGCTAGCATTGGCGACGTTCAACAAAAGCGGCAAGTCGATGCTGAAGTTTATCTCCGGGGAAAGGTGGAAAATCGCGCTCCGTTTGTCGGGAATGCGGCTTATCAACTTGAGGATGGTACTGGCAGTATTTGGATTTTAACCAAGCAAGATTTGCCACAACTTGGTGATGAAGTGTTGCTTAAAGGCGAAGTGCGGTATAAAAGTATTACGCTGAAGGAATTGGCTGGTAAGGATTTAGGTGAGGTTTATGTTGACGAAATAGAACAGTTAAAGCGCACTCCGGCCGACAAAGAAAAATAAGAAGCAAAAGGTTATTTGGAATTGGGCATCGGGCCTAAAAGCATCGGGCATTGGTAGCCCCTTACCAATAACAACTAAAAAATAAAAACTAACAACTAATCACTGTACCAATTATACCAATTTAATGTGAAGTTCACATATCTCGATCCCCTTCGCATTCCCCGCATCGTTGCGGGGACTTTGAGAAGAATCTTGTCCCCCCCTCCGGCGGGGGGTTAGGGGGGATCGGATTCTACGGGGCCTCATAAAAAATTGGTATTACCAATTACCAATTCCCCATAACAAATGAATAAAATTCACGTGGCGGTCGCGATTTTGTACCGAGAAGGCAAGTTTCTCTGCCAGTTGCGGGACGATATTCCTAATATTAGGTATCCGGGACATTGGGCTTTGTTTGGCGGACACCTAGAACCGGGGGAAACGCCAGAAGTTGCCTTACTCCGGGAATTGAAAGAAGAAATTAGTTATGCTCCTGCTAGTGTCTCTCTTTTTTGTTGCGATGTCGAAGGAGATGTTGTCCGACACGTTTTTTATTCACAACTTAGTGCAGATGTCAAGGATTTAGTTTTGCTTGAAGGTTGGGATATGAAGTTGTTGACACCTGATCATATTCGGGCTGGCGTTTGCTATTCCGAGAAAGCCGGAAATGTGCGATCGCTCGGTCTGCCTCACCAACGTATTTTGTTAAATTTTATTGACTCGAAAGCCACCGTGAATATGAACTAACGTACAGTACAATCACTAACAAACCACATATGCGACGTAGCTAGGCCCGCGAGAATGCTCGCCAACTGCCACAGCTCAGCCGTTGGTCGGCAAAAAATAGCAACAAGACCCAACAGAAGGTTACGCGCAGATAATGCAACCCTTTAAACTGCCAGAATTTTATATGCCTTGGCCGGCACGGCTGAACCCAAACCTTGAATCAGCGCGAGTTCATTCCAAGGCGTGGGCCTATGAAATGGGCATACTTGGTTCAAAAGAGGAAGCCCAAGGACAACCTATTTGGGACGAACGCCAATTCGATGCCCATGACTACGCCTTGCTTTGTTCCTATACCCATCCAGACGCACCAGCAACGGAGTTAGACCTAGTAACCGATTGGTATGTGTGGGTATTCTTTTTTGACGATCACTTTTTGGAAATCTATAAGCGCAGTCAAGACCTGGTTGGGGCGAAGGAATACCTCGATCGACTACCCGCATTTATGCCAGTTTACCCGACTCAAGCCCCTCCCGTTCCCACCAACCCAGTAGAGCGAGGCTTGGCTAACCTGTGGTTTCGCACCGCTTTTACCAAGTCTGCAGAATGGCGGCAACGGTTCTTCGAGAATACCAAGCACCTCTTAGATGAGTCGATGTGGGAACTCGCCAATATCAATCAAAATCGGATTGCTAACCCGATCGAATATATCGAGATGCGGCGCAAAGTCGGCGGCGCACCCTGGTCGGCCAATCTCGTCGAACACGCTGCGTTTGTAGAAGTTCCAGCTAAAATTGCCGCTACTCGACCGATGCGAGTTCTCAAAGACACATTTGCCGATGGAGTGCACCTTCGCAACGACCTGTTCTCCTACCAAAGAGAAGTGGAAGATGAAGGTGAAAATTCCAATTGTGTGCTTGTGCTTGAGAAATTCCTCAACGTTGACGCCCAAGAGGCCGCTAACATCACCAACGATTTGCTCACCTCGCGGTTACACCAGTTTGAGAACACCGCAATCACTGAACTTCCCCTCCTCTTTGCAGAGAACGGCATAGACCCCGTACAGCAGGTAAACGTTCTCCTCTATATCAAAGGACTTCAGGATTGGCAGTCGGGCGGCCATGAGTGGCACATGAGATCGAGCCGCTACATGAACGAAGAAGCGGAAAATTCTTCAGCCACAGGGCGATTGGCGATCGGCCCCACAGGGCTGGGAACTTCCCTGGCGAGGATTTTCGATTTACCAAGGGATACCAAGCGTCCAGGAGGATTGAAGACACCGGAGAAAGTCAAGGACGAGTTTACATACGAGTTTAAATTTCCCAACTTTTATATGCCGTTCTCAGCCCAGGTCAACCCCCACCTGGAAGCAGCCCGCGTGCATATCAAGGCGTGGGCTTCTGCAATGGGGATGTTAAGCCCCGTAGAGGATACACTGAACCTTGGCCTCTGGGACGATCGCAGGTTCGACTCAATGGATCTCGCTTTCTTTGCAGCAGCAACCAATCCAGATATGACCGTCCTGCAACTGGAACTGGTGGCCGATTGGTGTGTCTGGATGTTCTTCGAGGATGACTACTTCCAGGAAAGATATAAACGCCCTCGGGATCTAGCGGGGGCTAAAGATTTCATCAACCGAATACCAGCCTTCATGCCAGTGGATCTCTCTCCTCCCCCTGCGCCAACCAACCCCTTGGAAAGGGCTTTGGTCGATCTATGGCCCCGCACTGCCTCCCACCTGCCGCTGGAATGGCGGCAAAAGTTTGCTAACCATATGCAAAACTACGTTGAGGGGGAATGGTGGGAAATTAGCAATGTCGTCCAAGATCGAGTCCCTGAACCAGTGGACTACGTTGAGATGCGTCGCCAGACTGCTGCCGGAGAGATTACGATCGCCCTGGCTCAATATGACCTCAGCGAGGACATCCCGCCGGAAGTTCACTCTAACCGACAGATACAATCGCTAAACAACATCACAATTGATTGGATCGGTTTATCCAACGACATTGTTTCCTACCGGAAAGAAATGGAGTTTGAAGGCGGAATCCACAATAGCGTGTTAGTCATCAAGCGATTTCTTGACTGTCCTTTACAGGAATCGGTCAACATTGTTAACAATCTCTTGACCGCTCGATTGAATGAGTTTGAACATATCGTCGCCGAACTACCAAATCTATTTGACCAGCTAAACCTAGACGCAAATGCCCGCCAGCAATGCCTTGCCTATGTCAAAAGATTGAAGATTTGGATGGCGGGTAATTTTGTTTGGACTCAAAAAACTCGCCGCTATACCGACTTTCCTTCCCCCAATCTTCCGAAGGCACAGCCAGGAGTCAGCACTCCCAAAGGGCAAGGAAATTCAGCTTTCAATATCGGCTCTTTCGTCGGTACGAGCAATCCTTTTGTCAATAATCGCTAGACAAGACTTGAGAATAGTTTAGACACAAATTATGCAACCATTTAAACTGCCAGATTTTTATATGCCTTGGCCGGCACGGCTGAACCCAAACTTGGAAGCAGCGCGAGTTCATTCCAAGGCGTGGGCCTACGAGATGGGAATACTTGGCTCAAAAGAGGAAGCCCAAGGACAACCTATTTGGGACGAACGCACATTCGATGCCCATGACTACGCTTTACTTTGCTCTTACACCCATCCAGACGCACCAGGGACGGAACTTGACCTAGTAACGGACTGGTATGTGTGGGTGTTCTTTTTTGACGATCACTTCCTGGAAATCTATAAGCGCAGTCAAGATTTGGTTGGGGCGAAGGAATACCTCGATCGACTACCGGCATTTATGCCGATTTTTCCTAACGAAACCCCTCCCGTTCCCACCAACCCAGTAGAGCGCGGTTTGTTAAACCTCTGGTCTCGCACTGCCTTTACCAAGTCTGTAGAATGGCGGCAACGATTCTTTGAGAGTACCAAACACCTCTTAGATGAGTCGATGTGGGAACTCGCCAATATCAATCAAAATCGGATTGCCAACCCGATCGAATATATCGAGATGCGGCGCAAAGTCGGTGGCGCACCTTGGTCAGCCCATCTCGTCGAACACGCTGCGTTTGTAGAAGTTCCAGCTAAAATTGCCGCCACTCGACCGATGCGAGTCCTCAAAGACACATTTGCCGATGGAGTGCACCTTCGCAACGATCTATTCTCGTACCAAAGAGAAGTGGAAGATGAAGGTGAAAATTCCAATTGTGTGCTTGTACTTGAGCGTTTCTTGAATATTAGTACCCAAGAGGCGGCTAATCTCACCAACGAGCTGCTCAGCTCGCGGTTGTATCAGTTTGACAACACTGCTGTTACCGAGTTGCCCTCCCTTTTTGAGGAGTACGGAGTAGACCCCGTAGAGCGTGTGAACGTTCTCCTCTATATCAAAGGACTTCAGGATTGGCAGTCGGGCGGTCACGAGTGGCACATGAGATCGAGCCGCTACATGAACGAGGAAGCGGGTAATTCTGCGACACCGACGCTGAATCTAGGCCCCACAGGGTTAGGCACTTCCGGGGTGCGCTTGGAATCGTTATACGCCACCTTGGGTTTAGGAAGGTTCAATAGCTTTACTCACGTTCCCTACCAGCACGTAGGCCCAGTAAAGCTGCCCAAGTTTTATATGCCCTTCTCTACCACTTTGAATCCCAATCTGGATAATGCACGGAAGCATTCCAAGGACTGGGCGCGCCGGATGGGGATGCTGGACGAGCTACCGGGCATTCCTGATGGCTTTATCTGGAATGACCACAAGTTTGATGTTGCCGATGTCGCCCTATGCGGCGCGTGGATTCATCCCAAAGGGTCTGAGGATGAGCTAAATCTGACAGCGTGCTGGCTGGTGTGGGGAACCTATGCCGACGATTACTTCCCAGCAATCTACGGGAATAACCGGGACATAGTTGGTGCGAAAGTGTTCAACGCCCGAATGTCGGTTTTCATGCCCCTCGACGACTCCACTCCCCCTGCCGTGCCGACTAATCCGGTGGAACGGGGCTTGGCAGATATTTGGTCTCGCACTGCTGGCCCCATGTCCCTCACCGCCCGGACTGAGTTCCGCCGCGCGATTCAGGACATGACTGACAGTTGGGTGTGGGAACTCGCCAACCAGATCCAAAATCGGATTCCTGACCCGATCGATTATATTGAGATGCGCCGCAAGACGTTTGGCTCGGATTTGACGATGAGCCTGTCTCGACTGGCCCAGGGCGGCGAGATCCCGATGGAGATTTACTACAGCCGACCGATGCGATCGCTGGAAAATGCTGCTGCCGACTTTGCCTGTTTCACTAACGATATCTTCTCGTACCAGAAAGAAATCGAATTCGAGGGCGAAATCCATAACGTCGTGCTGGTTGTGCAGAATTTTCTCAACTGCGATATACCCCAGGCTGTCGAGATTGTGAACAATCTGATGACCGATCGGGCACAACAATTTCAACACATCGTCGCTACTGAATTGCCTGCCCTATTCGACGATTTCAACCTGGATGAAAGTACCCGCAACAAACTGCTCGCATACGTCGAGAAATTAGAAAATTGGATGTGCGGCGTACTCAGATGGCATATCAAGGTAGACCGCTATAAGGAATTTGAATTGCGTAATAGTGCTTCCCCAATAGCGCGACTGCTCAGCGGTCCCAAAGGGCTGGGCACATCGGCAGCACGGATCGGATCGCTGTTGGGTGCCGGAAGAACTGAGTCTGGATTGCACTCAATCGATGACTCCCTTCCCGCCACAAGATTATCCGATCTTTCCCTTTCCCAGTCACCAGTTCCCAATCCCCAATCCCCAATCCCTAACTCTTACTGATGCGTATTAGTAATTACGCAGTATCCACTAATTGTAATATTACTGGTAATTGGTGCTAGTTCATTGGTAACAAGTTAAGCTAAAAAGCATTTGTCAATCAGCAATTATGCTCGAGATTTACTCGGATTTTGGGCTCAAAACTGAGATTTGGGCGATCGTGCGATCGTGCCGAGGGTGCTATTTATACCTACTCCCTCTCAAATCGTGAATTTTCCACTCCTCAAACAGCAGTTTTTTTGAGTAATATTACTGATTGACAAATGCAATTAAGTCTTAACTTGTCACCCATGGTGCTAGTTGGTCGTCCTTTCTATGGATTTTTGACAAATTGTTTATTTTTGTTTTTAATTCTAAAATTATTTTTCAAATAAAAATAGTGTGCCAGCTCAAAGCCAATATCCAGTCAAACTGGATCTCAAACAACTAGGCTATCATGACTACTTCTAAGATTCCCAATCGAGTACAAATTCTCAAGGATAAATTTAACAACAGCGTCGAATTGCCCTTCTGTGACCTGCTACCAGAAGCCACCATTCAGGAAGCTCTCGACACCCTTGAAATTAAGTACCGCCGCCGACTCTTTGACCCGTTTGTCACACTGTGGGCATTTCTTTCCCAGGTTTTAGATGCCGACAAGAGTTGCCATAATGCTGTCAGTCGGGTTATTGCTTGGTTATCCGGTGAAAATGTGGAAATTCCCTCCCAGGATACTGGTGCTTATTGCCAACCTCGTCAACGTCTACCAGAAAAACTACTGCAACAACTATTTGGTAAAGTAGCAAAAAGTTTAGAGAACAAAGTTACTCCAGAATACTTATGGTGTGGTCGTCACATCGTGATAATTGATGGTTCAACTGTATCGATGCCAGATACAGCTAAAAATCAACAAGCTTATCCTCAACCTAGCACTAAATCTCCTGGCTGTCGCTTTCCCATTGCTAAAATTGGTGTTTTATTCAGTTTGGCTACAGGTGCTGCTATTGCTATCGTTATCGATGTTCTCAACACACATGATATCAAGTTGGCAAGACGACTGTATGAATTTCTTAACCCAAATGATGTGCTTTTAGGAGACCGGGCTTTCTGTTCTTATGCGGATGTTTTTTGTCAAAAACCGTCAAGCAGATGTCGTATTTCGTAAGCATCAAGCACGTTTTCAAGAGCTACGAAAAAGTAAAATTGTAGGGTCACATGATAAGCCAACTGTTTGGAAGAAGCCTCAAACCTGCGATCGAGGCTCAACCAAAGAAGAATTCGCCACACTTCCCCAAACTCTCACTGTCCGAGAAATCCACTACTATATTGCTATTCCAGGATTTCGGACACAACAAGTTTCTCTCATCACCACTTTATTAGACCGAACTACTTAATGGAACGCACCCGTTCTGTCCTACCGACCTCCTACCACCCGATCTGGACATCCTCGAGAATGCCGACGGCGTCGGGGACAAGGATAGCGGCGGAGAAGTAGTTGCTGACCAGATAGGAGATGATGGCCTTTTCGTTGATGCCCATAAAGCGCACGTTCAACCCTGGCTCATATTGATCGGGTAACTCCGCAGGCTGAAGACCCACCACGCCCTGATTGTCCTCACCGGTACGCATGACGATGATCGACGTGGTCTGGGTCTTTCTGTCGATGGGGATTTTGCCACAGGAATAGATGGGGATGCCGCGCCACGCCGGAATGCGGTTTCCACCCACATCGATACTTTCCAGGTAGATACCGATTCTGTTGCACTGACGCGCAAAGGCGGCGATGGCACGCGGGTGGGCAAAAATGTACTGTGAATTGCGCCGCCGGGTGATCAGCTCATCAAAATCATCTGGCGTGGGCGGGCCGTTGCGGGTAGGGAAGCGCTGGCTGAGGTCGGCGTTGTGCAGCAGGCCGAACTCTTGATTGTTGACCAATTCGTACTCCTGGCGCTCGCGCAACTCATGCACAGTCAATTTGAGCTGTTGTTCGATCTGGTTCATCGGATCGTTGTAGAGATCGGCAACGCGGGTATGGACACGCAGCACCGTCTGCACCAGGCTCAACTCGTATTCGCGCGGCGAGGTCTCGTAATCGACAAAGGTCGTGGGCAGCACGGGTTCGCCTGTATGACCGGCAGCTAACGCAATGGCGGCCTGACCGTGTGTATCTTGGGCTTTTGGCGGGCGGGCTTTGAATTCTGCGATGTGGGCTTGCAGCGATTCAGAGGAAGCCACCACCTCTTCAAACGCCCGCTGCGTCAGCACCAACACCGTGCAGCGCGTGATCGCCTTGATAGTGAAGTCCCAGAGATCGCCGGATTCGATGATAGCCTGGTAGGTGAAGTGGTCGCCATCGGCCAACACCGCAAGCTCCACCTCATCGCCATAATTGCCCGTACCGATCTTGCTGACCTTGCCGTGGGCAATCAGCACAATCTGGTCTGCGGGGGTTCCCTTTTCCACCAGCACATCACCGGGTTGAAACTCCTGCTGCACAAAGCGATCTGCCAACGTGTTCAACACCATTTCCTCGTCAAACTCGCGCAACAGGGCCATTTCGCGCAACTCTTGCGGGATCACTCGTATGGTGGACCCCACATTGGTAAAGGTCACTCGGCCATCGCCCAGCGCATAGGTCAAGCGGCGGTTGACGCGATAAGAGCCGCCGCGCAACTGCACCCAAGGCAACAGGCGGCTGATCCAGCGCGAACTGATGCCCTGCATCTGCGGAGCAGTCTTGGCGGTTGTGGCTAACTTGCGCGCCGCATCTGTACTCAAGCTCGACTGCTCTGCTAGCATCTGCCCATTTGGGTTAACGTCTTCGGTCATCTTTCACCTTGATTTCTATGTGAACATAACTCTTCTGGTTTATTCAACCATATACAGTCCCGTTGAACCATGTAGGCTTCTCTGGTTAGGTTGATGATTGTGAATCCATCTGCGGGGTAGCGTTGCTGTTCTTATAGCGCGGGTTGCTGTTGTGCCATTCGAACGCGCCGCCCATCCACCCGCGCAATCCGCGCAGGAACCGCTGAAGCTCCGCGTTGGGTACGGCCTGGAGCTTCTGGTGGCATTCCCGAAAGTCATGAACCAGGTCGTTGTGAAACTTGACGGTGATCTCCGTCGCCTCTTTGATAGAGCAGCCCCGATCCGCCGCAATCTGTAGCACCATGTTGACTGGTGGCTTCTCGTCTGCCAGATCTTTGGCGACCGAAAGGAGATCGTTGACCATGACGACGGCCGTCCCGGCCAAGAACGCTGCGTGACGGACACGGGGTTCAAAGAAGAGATCCGCCGGCAGGATGTACCCACCGATGGGGTCGATCAGAGTCATGGAGGTGTAGAAGCTGTCGTGCTGGCGCGCAGCCAGGTACTTCCAGGCTGGCGGGTACTCGTCGGTGTAGCGCCACGCCGCATAGGCACTCCAAGAGACAAACATAGAGAAGGTGGCGTAACAGGTGCGCTGCACTTGCTCGGGTGTGGCGTACTGGGCCAGGTAGTCGATGCCGGAGCCCAGGGCCACGAGGACGCGCTCCGCAGCCAGGGCCTCCTCCAACGGTGGAGTAAATTCCCCCGCCGGGGGTGGCGGGTCCATGGCGGTCATCGCCAAGAGGAGACGTGGGGGGAGCAACATTGGATCCGCACCGAGCTCGCTGTCGTCAGCGTAGTAGTCGTCGGCTGCCCACCAGGCCATGTTCAGCTTGGCACCGATCAACAGCCGATCTGGGTCGTCGCAGTCCGGGTGGGCCAGCATAACCAGCCGTCCGAACCGTACCTTGCGAATCTTCTCCACCTCGTCCTCATCGAACCCGCACTCCAGTGCCCAGGCCGCCAGCCGATCGTCTACCTCGTCCGCCAGCGGCTCGTTGAATCGCTCGGTAATGGGGCAGTAGAGCGGCGAGGCAGTCCCATCGCCCCAGGATCTCTCTGCATAGGCCGGATCGAGGTCCCCCGCCGGGGCGAGGTCTGCCTGGAGCAGCCGTGGATCCAGGTTACCGGCACGAGCAGCCTTTGCCAGCTCGCTCACAAAGCGAGCGGCGGATGTACCGAGGCCAGTCGGACCGAATAAAAATGCGGTACTCGTATCATCCAGGTTGGTATCTTTCATAGTCTTATCCCTGTATCAGAGTGTTGGTGTGTAGTCCGTGTGCAGTATCCGCGCTACGCACCACACCATGGTGCGGTTTGTGTTTTGGATAAGCCTTACCGAATGATACGATCGGCGACGATGAGCAGGTAGTGGAAGCTGCCCTCTTTGTATGCCGTAAGGAAGTAATCCTCGACCCCGGTGACGAGCGAAGACTTGGCCCGCAGTTCCCAGTAGGGAATCGTTAGGGGAGTCAGGTCGGTCACGGTAATCGGCACGAGGTTGTTCGCCGCCAGTGCCTTGAAATATTGACTGCGCGGATGGATGTTACAGATGTAATGCGCATCGATCTGGCTGACCGCCCGCGAGCGCCCCCCCGTAACGTCGTTGTAGCAACCCGTGATGCAGGCGTAGCGACCACCATCCTGCAAAAGGCGTGCAAACTCGGCGAACAGCTTGAACAGATCTACATACATGGTGGTCTCATTCGTCCAAATGCTGCGCATGGCTCCCGTATCGAAGCCGGTATCCAGCATGTTGCGAAAGTGGAACTTGACCTTGTCGGCCACGCCGCGCTGCGCAGCCTGGTCGTTGGCAAACTCGACCTGAGATTCTGAGATTGACACTCCGTCGACCTGACAACCAAAGCGTTCATTGACCATGAAACTGGTGCCGCCGCGACCGGAACCGCCATCCATCACGCGGTCATCAGGCTTGACATCGCCCAGATGGTCGAGCAGGAACACCGCCTGGGCGTGTTCGAGCCGGTGCAGCTCGCGAATCATCCGATCGTCGCGCTCACCTTCGGGAGCCTCCAACACCGACCAATCGACATCGCCGATCCCGTAGTGGTGGTGGTAATAGCCGTCAACTTGGCCGAGCAGCAGATTAACGGGATACTTTTCTTGGTTCCAATAGTTGGCAACCGACTTCTGATATTCGCTGCGCAAAACATTGTCGGCAGTGATATTTTGGGGGATGTCCATAGAATGTGTTACTCGTCAATAGCTGTTTCAATGAGTGTATGGTGGGCGTTGCTTAATCAAGGTATGAAAAAAATCAGTTGAAAATTCAGAAGCTTTGTGGATACAGGTTTCTATGACTTGCATATTTACCCTTTCATACCGTAAATCAGCAACGCCAAGATGCTGACAGTTGACTGTTCAGGTATCTCTGCCGGGATTTACTAGCGTCCTAGCTCGACATCTTCGAGCACGCCGACGGCATCGGGTACGAGGATGGCAGCGGAGAAGTAGTTGCTGACGAGGTAGGAGATGATGGCTTTCTCGTTGATGCCCATAAAGCGCACGTTCAACCCTGGCTCGTGCTGATCGGGCAACGCTGCGGGTCGAAGACCGACCAGACCTTGATTGTCCTCACCGGTACGGACAACGATCACGGAACTGGTCTGGGTGTTGCTGATGGGAATCTTGTTGCAGGGCAAAATCGGGATGTTGCGCCACGCCATGACTCGTTCGCCCCCCATATCATGGCTGTCGGGGTAGAGACCCAGCTTGTTGCACTCGCGGCCAAAGGCGGCAATGGCACGCGGGTGGGCAAAAATGTACTGTGCATTGCGGCGGCGGGTGATCAGCTCATCAAAATCATCTGGCGTGGGCGGGCCATTGCGGGTGGGGAAGCGCTGGCTGAGGTCGGCGTTGTGCAACAGGCCGAACTCTTGGTTGTTGACCAACTCGTACTCCTGGCGCTCGCGCAACTCGTGCACCGTTAGCTTGAGTTGTTCCGCAATCTGGTTCATCGGATCGTTGTAGAGATCGGCAACGCGGGTGTGAACGTGCAGCACCGTCTGTGCCAGGCTCAACTCATATTCGCGCGGAGAGGTTTCGTAATCAACAAAGGTCGTGGGCAGCACGGGTTCGCCGTTGTGGCCGGCGGCCAGCTCGATGGGGGCCTGACCGTGCCGATCGTGAGGCTTGGGGGGTTGGGCTTGAAACGCCTCGATGTGCGCCTGAAGAGATTCTGAGGAGTTGACCAGTTCTTCAAAAGATCTTTGTGTCAGCGCCAAGACCGTACAGCGCGTGATCGCCTTGATGGTGAAGTCCCAGAGATCGCCGGATTCGAGAATGGCTTGATAGGTAAAGTGGTCGCCATCGATCAACACACCCAATTCCACCTCATCGCCATACTTGCCCGTACCGATCTTGCTCACTTTGCCGTGAGCAATCAGCACAATCTGGTCGGCGGGGGTTCCCTTTTCCACCAGCACATCACCGGGTTGAAACTCCTGCTGCACAAAGCGGTCGGCCAACGCGTTCAAGACGGTTTCGTCTTCAAATTCGCGCAGAAAGGCCAGCTCGCGCAGCTCCTGGGGAATTACCTGAATCCTTGACCCGACGTTCGTAAAGGTGACGCGACCATCACCCAGCTCATAGGTCAAGCGGCGGTTGACGCGATAAGAGCCGCCGCGCAGCTCCACCCAGGGCAACAGGTGGCTGAGCCAGCGTGAGGTGATGCCCTGCATCTGCGGAGCGGTCTTGGTGGTTGTGGCCAACTGCTTCGCTGCCCGAGTACTCAGGCTCGACTGGAACGCTTGTGTCTGCCGATTAGAATTCACATCTTCTGCATATGTCATGTTTTACCCCTTGATTGTAATGAATTGGTTGATGGTTATATAGCGGTTCTCAAAAAGATTCGCGGACGTAGTTGGGATGCGAGCCCTATACGTTTAGTGGTTATATAAGCTGTCAGTCATACCTCATCTTTCTGAGAAACGCTATAGGTCGTGTTGACATTTGATATTCTCAAAGAGCATATCAAATGTCAAGCGTTTAGCGTGACGCGACAGCTATAGAAAAGAAAGGGAGAGTTAGGACAGTATTTTAAAGGCTTCTATCCCACATTCGGCAGCCTCAACTGTCACAAGAGCCTTCCCTTGCTGCTTCGCCATAGAAACAGCACCTCCGGTCAAATAAATTAAGTATTTATACTTAATTTATTTGACATGAATAAATAACTGGACCGATTTTTTAAATTTCATCTTAAGTCGAGGTGAAATAGCACTCGCTCTTGATATAATAGGGCTTTTGTCCCCCGAACAAATATCAAACCAAGGGTGTATAATTTCCCGCATACTCCGAACAAGTGCGATAGTAGAATGAACCCTAATCTTGAAATTCAAGTTCAAAACCTCGATCGTTTAGGTTGAGTGGCTGGGGTCATTGATGAAATAGGAATTGTTGAAATAATCAATGAAATAGTCCCTGAACAAGCCGGAGAAAAAGTCAGCTCGGGACAGGCTGCAAAAGCCATGATTCTGAATGGACTTGGCTTATTTTCCTCACCTCTTTATCTATTTTCAAAAATTTTTGAAGGGAAAGCCACACAACATTTGATTGGAGCGGTAATTCAACCAGAACATCTTAACGACGAGCGTTTGGGAATAGTTTTGGATAAACTTTATCTGGCGGGTGCTGGCCAAATCTTTACGGCAGTGGCTCTGGCTGCTGTTGCAAAAATTTAACGCAGACACTCAGACGGTTCATTTAGATTCAAGTTCATTTCACGTCCACGGTGCATATTTGCCCAAAATGCCGGAAGTCTATTTCACAACAACTCCAGATGCAGAACATTCAGTCTGTCAAGCATCTCCCCTACCAATTTCTATCACTGATGGATATTCCCGAGATCGCAGACCGGACTTAAAGCAGTTGATGTTAGATATAATTTGCAATGGCGATGGAGATGTTCCATTGTTTTTACGAGCCGCCGATGGCAAGGAAGCAGATTCATCATTATTTGCCCAAATTCTCTGTGAATTTAAAAAGCAATTTGAGGTCGAGGGTTTGATGGTAGCCGATAGTGCTTGATCTAGAGAGAATAATTTAAAACTTCTGGGTAATTTAAAATGGTTAAGTAGTATAACCCCCTCAACGATTAAACAAGCCAAACGGCTCATCTCTCCACTGAGGGAATCAGATTTCATAGAAAGCCAAATTCCCGGCTGTCGCCAGTCTGAACATCCGAGTAATTATGGAGGAATAGAACAACGGTGGTTAGTAGTAGAAAGTGACATTCGTCGCCAGTCCGAGCGGCGGCAATTAGAAAAAAAAGCGGCAAAATCCGAACAAGAAGGGCAGAAAAAACTTCGGGAATTATCGGCTCAAAAATTTGCGTGTTGACTTGATGCCTTAATGACCCCTCAGACTCTATCGAAACAACTGAATTATCATAATTTAACGGATATTAAAAGAGAACAGAGTTCAAAAAAAACTCGAAAATTTCCCCCCAAAAAAAACAAAGAATTATCGACAATTTAAGCCTCATTAACAATCGATTAAAATTTAATATAAAGAGAAACCCGACAAGCTGGACGTTTGATATTAGCGACTAATGTTCTGGATGTGAATGAGTTAAGCAATGCTCAGATGATTGCTAAATATAAAGAACAGCAATCCGCCGAACGAGGATTTGCTTTTCTCAAATATCCTTGATTTTTTAGGGACAGTGTTTTGCTAAAAAGCCCGGAGAGAATCGAGGCCTTATGTTTAATCACGGGCCTGTGTTTATTGGTTTATACGTTAGCTCAACGCTATCTACGTCAAGCCCTACAATAGGCTAAATCAGGCCTAAAAAATCAATTAGGCAAACGGACTGAACGTCCGACATTGCGATGGATATTTTAATGTTTTCAAGCGGTTCATTTATTAACGATCGACTCAGCCAAACAAATTATAAATTTGACGATTGAAGGATTAAAAATATTATGATTTCCCCCAAAATAGCGAGAAATTACTATTTATTGATTCGACGGAAAATCCTTTGATTCTTTCTTTTTAGCTCTGTACTTTGAAGTAATACCAATTAAAAAAAAGAATGCAACAGTATTCTTGTTACCCCCGCTATGCAGCGGGAGGGCTAAGGGGGTCGAAGAGTGTTGCACGATTTTAGAAAAATGGTATAAGATAAGTTTCAATTTCTCAAAATAATGGCTTTGAAAAAAGCCTAACTTACGCTGTTTAATTTTAGAACAAAGAGTAGATTAAGCGCTCTTTTTATGCCGATACTTTATGGAAATATAGCCTTTCTCAAAAAGATGAGGTATGACTGACAGCTTATATAACCATTAAACCAAGAGGGATATCTTCCCAACTACGTCCGCGAATCTTTCGCTCGAACTGCTATAGATTTTTTTTTGAATTCAATGGTTTCCCCAGCATAGAAGTGAATAAAAATGGGTGTCAGAAAGCGTATGTGACAGTTGAGGGTGCGGAAAGTGGGTTCTATCTTGGTGTTGCGGATTGGTGAGGAAGACCAGGGCGCGATCGGCCTGCACCAAACTGGTATCGCCGACGAATACCAACCTGGCCTGTCTGTCCGATTTATGGGCATCGAGGAAAAGGCTATTATTTCTTACCTGGTCACCGCCTACTACTCCGTTGCCGTTCTTGTTCCCGACGCCCTCGGTATCCTTGAAGATGTTGAAATCGGGCGCTAGGAAGGTTTTAGGTTTTTTGACCCTGAAAGACGATCGCAAACCTTAACGATCGAGGGCAAAAAAGTCCTTGCATTTTCGTAAAAATTCAGAAAAGATAATAGACGTTGCGTGCGCTGGTGAGATACATCCAAAGCAACTTCTAGCGTCCTTAAACAAGAGTTTAGACTCGGCGTGGTTGCTAGTTACAGAGTGGCTGCTTTTATGCCTACAAAGGCGAAATATATTTTCCTCCTCTGGGTAGATACTAAATAAGCTGTTGTGCATTTAAATTGAATGTCAACAAACAATCTAAGTCTTGTGGGGTGGGCCTCCTAGGCCGCCCAAAATATGCAATTTAAATGCGTGACAGCTTATCCACTCGCAAGCATGGATTTGTCTTTGTTAGTGCATCGCTACCGTTAATTTCTTTGGTCTAAATGTAAGAACCATACTTGCAGACCAACAAGTCAAGTCAATTTAAATTTAGGAGAATTTGCACAATGAGAAAGATGCTCGTTGCATTGCTATTAGTGCTGGCTTTGACTCTATCACTAGGTCAGGAAAAAGCGTTAGCTGACTGTAGCAACGAAACAATAAATACGGGTGCAGCAACCGTTGTTACTCAATTGTACGAAAGCCAGTGTGCGATTCTTGGTTGGAGTAGTGGTGCGATCACAAAAGATATGACGGCTAACTGCTGCGGTCCATCTGCAGTAATCAGAGTTAACGGAAATGACTGGAATAAACTTGTTGGTGAGGGAAAACTAGATGGTCTTCGCTATGTACGCGTGTCCAAGAATAATGATGGTGCGTATGTGATCGAGCCAAGAAAAGTGACTACTGGCGGTAAACCTGTGACGATAGCAGGAGGGGATTTTTTCAAGTAAAGAAAACATCGAACTTAGAAATTTCTAGCAAGTGAGTATAGTTGCGTTAGCCGATGAAGTTAAGCTAGGTATCGGGTTCTGTTGCAAAACTTGTCCGATCCCAGACGCCGATTGCTTCCCCTAAATCTCGATCGCTAGCCAAGAAAACTTTCACTCAGCAACGCCAGAGTTACCACAAAACTCTAGCAAGTATCATTACTTTAGGACTTACGCAAGTCTCGCAAGTATTAAGGTACTCTACTATTTCAAACAATCGATCGCCGCCCTATAACGAAAGTAGTAGAGTACCCTACAAGTCAATAGAAATGAGCCACTTGCGTAATTTGTTTACTTGTCAGGCACTACTAACTTTCAAAATTAAAGTAGGCGGACATCAATAAAAACAAAATCAAGAAACCCGGTTTTTGTAGGCAATCCCCCGGCGGTTGCCCTCGGGTTTCTTTGCAGTCTTTACCTAGCAGCAATCATTCCCGTTTGGCGCGCGTAGTCAAACAACCCTCCGGCATCTATTACCGGGCCTACTTCTCCTAAAGGTTTGAGCGAGAAAGTTCGATCGAGAGTGTGGTTGACAATTACCTCTGCTTTAAAGTCGATCGTCACTTCTTGGCCCGTAGCAAACAAGTCGCAGAGCCGATCGACTGATTCGATCGGATACAATTCGCCAGTAGCCGAGCAATTGCGAAAGAAAATGCGCGCGTAAGACAAAGCCACCACCGCTGTGACGCCGGCGGCCCCCAGAGCGATCGGAGCGTGCTCCCGCGAAGAACCGCAGCCAAAATTTTCGCCGGCTATGATAATCGGATACCGGGTTTTCTGTTCGCCGGATTCGATAAACTTACCGTAGCGATCGGGCAACCCAATCATCGCGTAACTGCCTAGTTTCTCGTACTCGTCCGGCTTCGAGGGAACCAGGGTCAGGTATTCGGCAGGGATAATTTGATCTGTATCGATGTTGTCATCTACAACAAAAATTTGACCGCTAATTACTTTACCCATAGTTTATTTCCTGTTAGCCTCGCTTGATGCTGTGGTGATAATTTTAAGTGGATCGGTATGCAAGATTTGCATCTGTTCATTTTAACCTGGCAGTGTCAGTGATAACCTGTATGAGTAAAAATTAGATCCGAGACTTTGGGTTAACAACTAACAGATTGCTAAGCGTCAAGATAGTTTTATGACCAATCCAATTGATGACATTGCTCGACAAGCTCGCGAGGGCTCGGTTGCATCGATTATTCAAATCCTTAATGACAAACTGGCACAGGTAGGGGTGAGGGCCAGAGCCGTGTTTGCTGAGGGGGTGCTGCAACTGCTGTGCGAAGCTGCAACACCCCAATTGCTCGAACAGTCTAGTTTGGTCGATCGAGTCCGAGAAATTTTGGAGGGCATTTCGCCCCGCAATATTCGCCGAGTCAACATCAACAGCCGGCTTGTCCGAGAACACCAACTGCTGTGGCTCGAAGAAATTAGCCGCGATCCGGAGAATCAACTGCTGTGGTCTCAAGAAATTAAACTCAGAAAGCCCAATTTGTTCAAGCGTTTGGCTACCGCCCATCACGAACGCCAAGCTTTGGCAGGGAAGCGGGCTTTGCCGAGAATGGCTGTACCTCGATCGATGCAGCAACCGCGGCAATTTGAGCGCGGTATCGTCGGTGGCATCAGCTTGACTGTGCTGTTGCTCGGGGCAGCGGCCGCCATCTACAAAGGGCTTAATTCCCAAGTGCTAAACAGCACACAAGCCACAACCCAAGCAGTTGCCACTGCCCCTCCCTCGCAGGCAAAACCTGCTGTGAAAATTTCTCAGGAGACTGCTAATTCCGCTGTGGACTCTTTTGCACAAGCAGTGCGAGTCGCCTCGCAAGCAGCTACCGACGGCAAAACCGCTCAATCTCGCGAGGATTGGTTATTCGTAGCTGCTAAGTGGCAGCAAGCTTCGGATTTGATGGCCGCCGTGCCCTCCCAGCATCCCCGCTACACAACGGCTCTGAACCGGACGGTACTTTACCGCCAAAATAGCGATAAAGCCCAACAGGAAGCACAAAATAAGTAAGCAGGTAAGTCGGATAAATTTAACAATAGAGTGGGTTCGGCTGCTGTAGGAGTTGTGAAAAATGAGTTTTTGAGCAAAAACTCGAAAACTCTCAAATATGTTATGAGTGATAATTTTTTGATTTTGAATTTTTGCGATCGGCGTCACTCGATCGGCAGATTTGTATCACAATAAAAATTTGTTAGGCTCACAAACTTAAATAGGAAACATCACAGAGTGAGGAGAGGGGTGTCACTAAGCGGTCTCTAGAAAAGCTTCATACTACCCATAACGGTCAAAATTAGCGGGAATAGGATTTTATCCTCATCCGGTAAAGGATGGTAAAGTTCATCCCCTACAGATCGAAGGGTAGAAAACAGGAAAATAGAACTCGGTCAGATCTGGGTATATTTTCACATATCTAGTGACCCGCCGACAGGCTGCGCAAACACAGAAAGCAGGCTCATAACAGTCAAGCCGACAGTTATGGATAGGTTCTCTATTTGCAGCGGGAGCCGGCTCAAACATCTTAGAATAAAGGCTTGGTTGCCATGATCGATCGCCAGGGAAATCAAGACTTTACTTCGATCGACAGATCGCCGTTAGAGTCTTGCACTTTGCTTTTACCGCAAATCCCAGAACCACTATCAGTCCAAAAATTTCTGGATCGTCTTATGCAGTACCAGGTCGATCCCGCCCTTCTCGGGCGACAAATTTGCCAAATTCTCGCGACCAGCTTCGATCGAGAAATCCTGCTGCTGCAAATAGCAAATACTTTGGGGGTTGCTTGTCAGGCAGATTTCTGTTTGGTTGCTGCTGTCGTTGACCAGAAAGTAGTAAATCCGAATGCTTGCTGGCAAAATAGAAGCGATCGCCCAAATGCTGGCGGTGCAGCAGCGGATTCAACTCCTACACCCGAACACTTCCAAACCACAAAATTAAAATCGCCTAGCATATCACTCGAACATCCCGTCTTGGCAAACGTGCTAGCAGACGGCGAGATAGTGGCGATATCCGACTATCTCGATAGTCCGACACCTTCATCGCCCAATTCCCCTGTGACACCGCTGCCTTTTCGAGCAATTTTGGCAGGGCCTGTGCGATTTGGAGGGGCTGTAAATGGCTTGATGATTGTGGGTAAGTCGCAACCTCACGAGTGGTCGGCAGGCGATCGGCAGCGCCTTGAAACAGCATCAGACGCGATCGGCATCGCGATTTATCAGATTCAAAAAAATCAAGAAATTGCCAATTTAAATCAACAGTTACAGCAACAAACTAAATACAAAAATCTCATCGGAGCAGTTGCTACATCGATCGATACGAGTTCCGAACTCGATCGAGTTTTGCAACAAGTTCTTGAAAATACCGTCGATACCCTGGAAGTAGATAGAGGTCAAATCCTGCTGTTGAAATATACAGACTCTATCTTAAAGCCTTCCGCCCCCAATCAAACACCCAAAGCAAAAATTGTATTAGTTTGCGAATCTGTTTTGACAAAAAATGAAATAAAACAAGCAATAGAACAAAGCGAGGCGGCGAAACAAAGCTCGACAGCTAAAACAAAAAATAAGGAGAAAACTGCTAATTCTAAATCCACAACTCCCAACTCAAAACCAAATAACTTTTCCGCTTTTTGGATGTCGGAATCGAATTTGTGCGAAAAAGCATTCCACAGCGCACCCAAACCCCTCGCCCTCGCTGACGCAGGCGAATTAATCGGCAAGGAACAACAGAGCACCGCAGAAATCTTGAAACTCGAAGGCATTCGCGCCATGCTGTTGGTTCCCCTCACGGGCGATCGCTCCCAGGAAACCGTCTTGGGGTTCTTGATTTTGCAGCACTCCCAGCAGCGCGCTTGGATACCTGAAGAATTGGAAGTTCTAGAATTAGTCGGCGCTCAAGCGAGCAGGGCGATTATCCAAACTCAAACGCTCAAGGAAGCGCAAACCCTAGTCGAAGATAGAAGCGCTCAGTTGCAGCAAAGTCTCGACGTGCAGGCGAAACTTTACGAACAATCTGCCATTCAACTAGAGCAACTGCGCAAATTGAAGCTAATTAAAGACGAGTTTCTCAGCACGATGAGTCACGAGTTGCGCACCCCTTTAACAATCATGAAGCTGGCGATTCTGATGCTCAAACAAGCTGAAGGGCCGTTGGCGAGTCGGGCTAAGTATCTCGACATTCTAGAGCAGCAGTGTTCTAAGCAAACCTCTCTGGTTAACGATTTGCTGGCCCTCAAGCAGTTTGAGCCTCAACAAGCCCCTATTTCTCTACTCAAAATCGATCTCAAGCGTTTAATTCAAGATTTAGCTGGGGATTTTGAGAAACAGTGGGTCGATAAGGAATTGACTCTGAAGGTGGATTTGCCCAAGTTTGCTCCTTGCTTAGAAACCGACCCGGACAGTCTCAAGCGGGTGCTGCTGGAACTGCTGACAAATGCTGGAAAATACTCGGCTTCTGGAACAGCGGTAGTTTTCGAGGCGTCTGAGGCGGCCGACTGTATTGTCCTGAGCGTTTCTAATTTGGGGCCAGGCATTTCTGCTGCTGATTTGCCCCACATCTTTGAAAAGTTCCGCCGCGGTACTGGCATTACTGACCAAGCTATCGCCGGTACGGGTTTGGGTCTGGCGCTGGTAAAGTGTTTAGTGCAGCACTTGAATGGTACTATTGATGTGTCTAGCTGTCCGGCAGAAAGTTCAGAAGCTGACAAGTTGTGGCGCACATCTTTTACTCTGACTCTGCCGCAATTTGCAGCGGAACTTTGTAATCTAGAAGAATAGTTGGGTGGAGAAGCTGCCCTTAATTGGCAGCGAACAGGCGAAGACTTGCCAGAAGAGGGAGATTTGGAAATATTGCAAACGCTATAAAATCCTCCTTTTTGATTTGTTTTTCTGGTTGCCGGTCTACATTGTCGATTCTCCATTGCTAGTTCTCCCCAGAACTTATATGATGTCCACTTATTTGCCCGTAATTAGCCGGTGTTTGCAGTGAGTACGATCGTCCTCTATTTATGAATTAATCAGGACACTCCTGGACGCAAAAACCCGGTTTGTTGACGTAATTTGGTCATATACGCTCGAGCGCGACAACGAGAAACCGGGTTTTTTGGGAAGCGCGCGTCCAGGACCGAAGAACTTGCATTCCTGACGGCGAACTTAATTATGATTGTATAACTGGAGATGATATCACCCAGTATTGACCAAAAAAACCGAGTTTATTAACTGTTTCAAAAGCCTGCAACGCATCTTGTCGTACAAGCCTGTTTTTGCGTCCAGGAATGTCATATAAAAATTGTCGCGGTGCATGGAACTCGATCGCCCTTATTATGCTCACAAAAGCTGCACCTAAAACCCTGCGTTGGCAACGTTCTAAATATTCGCCGCTGGCACGACAAATAGACGTTTTTGCAGCGGCGGGAAAGTTTATGTTTTTTTTGTGGTGGGATGGACTGCTGCAAAATAATTCTCCTCATACTAGAAGAATTCGGGCTCATTGGTTGGTCAATACTTTGCTGAATTTAGGCCCGACTTTTATTAAAATTGGGCAGTCTCTCTCGACTCGGGCGGATTTGCTGCCGCTTGAGTATGTGAAGGAACTCGAACAGTTGCAGGATCGGGTTCCTCAGTTTAGTTCCGAAGAGGCGATCGCTCTTGTAGAATCAGAGTTAGGCAAGGATATTTATGCTTTGTACCGCGATTTTGACCCCTCGCCGATTGCTGCTGCGAGTCTGGGACAGGTGCACAAAGCGAGGCTGCACACCGGGGAAGATGTGATTGTGAAGGTGCAGCGTCCGGGTTTGGAAAGTTTATTTGATTTGGATATGAAGGCGGTGCGCCAAGTGATGCGTTTTTGCGATCGCTATTTGCCTGGGACGCGCAAGTACGACCTGGAATCTATTTATCACGAGTTTTTTAAGATTTTATATCAAGAAATTGACTACGTGCAAGAAGGTAAAAATTCCGACCGCTTTAGCCATAATTTTCGAGAATATCCTCAGATTATTGTCCCGAAAGTCTACTGGCAATACACGACTAAAAAAGTGCTGACTGTAGAATACGCACCAGGAATTAAGGTAGACGACCGCATTAGTTTAGAGGCGATTGGAGTAGATATTGCGAAGCTAAATCAACTCGGAATTTGCTGTTATTTGAAGCAGTTGTTAATTGACGGTTTTTTTCAAGCTGACCCGCATCCTGGCAATTTGGCGGTGACAGAAGATGGCAGCTTGATTTTTTATGATTTTGGGATGATGGCTGAGGTTAAGTCTCTGGCTAAAGACCAAATGGTCAAGACTTTTTTTGGTGTGCTGAGAAAGGATACTGACGAGGTACTCAATACTTTAATTACTATGGGCTTAGTTGAGCCGATGCCGGATATGATGCCGGTGCGCCGGCTGATTGCTTTTTTGTTGGATAAGTTTATCGATAAGCCGATCGACTTTCAAGCTTTTAATGAAATCAAGAACGAACTTTACATCATGTTCGAGCAGCAACCGTTTCGCTTGCCCGCACAAATGATGTTTATTGTCAAGTCGGTGACGACTCTCGACGGCATTGCTAGAACTCTCGACCCTCACTACAATTTCATAGCATCCGCTCAGCCTTTTGTCAAGAGTATTGCGGTGAGCAAGGGGCGGGGAAATGCGATCGGAGAATTGGCAAGGCAAGCGCGAAGTTTTATTACATATAAGTTGCAGCAGCCAAGTAAAGCGGAAGTTTTTTTCAAACGTTTAGAGAAGCGGATAGAAGATGGCGAGTTGCAAATTAGAGTGCGAAATATCGAGAGCGAAAGAGCCTTGAAACGCATTAATTTAGCCCTGAGAACTCTAATTTTTGCTTGTCTGACAGGTTTTGTGTTTCTGTCGGGTGCTGTGCTGCTGGTGGGCGGATATCAAACGGGGGCGATCGCAGCTTTTGCTGTTTCGGGATTCGGCGGTTTGTTTTTGCTGCGATCGCTGTTAGATTTGTTGGTTAAGGAAAAGCTCGATCGAATGGTCGATCGATAAATATACTTGGTAATTGGGAATTGCGATCGCAGTCAATCGATTTTCGATTTTCGATTTTCGATTTTCGATTGACTTGCGCGAGATAAATGCTCTTTCTTGAGGATTTTCGATTTTCGATTTTGGATCGATCCCACTGATCGATCGCGTGGCGGGTACCATCAAGAAATTTTTGGTCAGGACTTTAGTCCTCATTAAAAAGACTAAAGTCCTGACTGCAAACTGCCGGAAATTCGAGCGGCTAAGTCGATCGCGAAAACAGTTTTTGAAAGTGCCTGGATGCTCTACAATCGGGAAAAGTTCAGCGAGGCTACACAACTGTTTGAGGATTGTGTGCGTTTAAATCCGGCCGATGGGGTAGCTGAAATTTATCTCCATCGCTGCCGACAACAATTATAAAAGTAAGTAGAACGGCGTAAATATTTGTAGTTGGAATGAGGCAGGAGGCAGCTATGCTGAAGGCAGGAGGGAAGAGGGTTTCAGCCTCATTTATTTTTCTTAACACAGTTGTGTTTTTTCCCACAGACTTACTTAATATAGCCAAAAGCTTTACCGATGCCACCGACTCCAAAAATACCAATTAAAGGATAGGGATCTTCAATCATCGAACTTTCTAGCGTTTGCAGTTGCTGTTGACGATCGTCAAACCGGGAAAAGTCGATCGCTTCACCGTCATCTTGCTGAGCTTGTTGCGATTGTTCGTAGCGACGCAAAACAGCTTGAATATTGCCCTTGGAGACTGGTTCGCACAATATTTGAGAGAGAGTTCGCCACAACTGCGAACCCACTTGTTTGATGTATAGCAATCCTAAATGATTCAGATAAATTTGTAGGGGTAGTGCCTTTCTTTGCCTACCCCCTATCTATCGGGCAACCGGGCGTGGGATTGCCCCTACAATAATTATGCAAATGATGCGAGGATTGCTATAGTCCTATTCGTAACCTAGCTACTGGGAAATTTCCGAGTAGGAATGTTCCGCCTAAGTTTCCAGAAATACAGCAGATTGCAAATCGTTGAGTTTTTGTCCGTGGTTAGCAGCTTGTAAAAGCCGATCGACTATTGTCAGCGCTTCTTGTCCGCTTATCGCCACTACCTTGACTTATTATTTTTAGTTTACTGGCTTCTTCACCCGCTTGCCAGTAGCGTTTCAGAAAACTGTATAAAAACTTTACAAAAGTAACTCACTTTTTCTCACCGACAGGGCGATCGGGCTTTGGTTATCAATTTAATAGCCAGCTTTTAAAACAAGCTGTACTTACTTGAGGTAAATTATGGCTATTAATCATAAGGTTCCGTATTTCAATCAAGAAGATAACGAGATTGAACCTTTGCGTACCTGCGGTCCTGCGAGTGCAGCAATGTGCTTAAAGTATTTTAATGTTCCAGATGTAGGTTCCTTCCCACAGTACGAAGATGACGTTAAAGCACGTTTTGATAGACTTGGCATAGATCACGGTGCTCCCGATGGAATCAGGAGGTTATTAGAAGGTTTAGGGCTAAGAGATAATTTGACCATGAAGGGAAGTCTCTCAGACATTACTCGATCTCTTGATTCTGGTGAAATATGTATATTGCATGGCTTTTGGACGAACAGCGGTCACATTTTGGTTATTCGTGGTTATAACGACAACGGTGACTTTTTTGTGAACGATCCACATGGAGAATGGTTCTACGGTGGGTATAGTATGAATTCACGATTTTCACCAGATAATAAAGGTGAAAATAAACTATACAGTCGCAGGTTGATCTCCTCTGCTGGTAATGCCTTTAGCCTGCGCCAAGCTTTGCATTTTTATGACAATTGGGATAGTAGCAAGATCGAATCTACTGCAACAATGTGGCTACATAGAGTTTCTCACGAGCAAGGAGGCGGCCCTAACCCCGGCGATATATCAGGAAAACAAGATGGGCTATCAAAAAAAATTGGGGAAATCTTGAAAAATAACCGAGTAATTAAGTTGGACGAACTCACTGCTGACAAAGAATTAGTTCGGGAAATCCAAAGCCGACTTAATGCTATTGGTCTGCTGAAATTGTCTGATGTAGATGGAAAATTTGGGAATGTTACTAAGAATGCGCTAACTCGTTTTTGCGATTCAGTATTCCTCAACAACATGGATACTGGCTTATTTGGGAAGACATTCTTCCAAAAACTTATGGATCGCCGGGGTACGCCTATTGTAACTAATTTTCCGATCGATCCGCCAGGTTCTTTGCCGAAAAAACTTGCGATCGCACTTAAATTCACCTTGAAATGGGAAGGAGGCTTTGTCGATAACCTAGTTGATTTAGGCGGGCCGACAAACAAAGGAATTACCCAGGACACTTATAACACCTACAGGATCGACAAAGGACTGCGCACCAAGGAGGTGGAGTTTATTGAGGACACCGAAGTGATGGAAATCTACTCCGAGATGTATTGGAAACCATCTCAGGCTGATTCAATGATATTGCCTCTAGCTATAGTGCATTTTGATACTGCTGTCTTGTTTGGTGTCACGGGTGCTATTTTGTTTTTACAGGAAGCATTAGGAGTTGGCGTTGATGGAATTTTTGGGCTGCAAACTGAAAGTGGACTGCGAGTTAACAATAACAAAGAAACAGCCTTGAATATTATCGATGGCAGAATTGCTTACCATCACAGGAGAGTTAGAGAAAACTCTTCCCAAGATGTCTTTTTGCAGGGTTGGCTGAACCGTGCTAATGACTTGAGAGCTTTTATCACAGGGCTGTAGAGAAAACTGAACTAAATTCGGCAAAAGGTCTGTCCGTTATATTGAGTCGCGATCGCATCTGCTTTTAAAGGCAAGGTGCGATCGCTCTCCAACTTGATTGTCAATACTAATTTTTTCCTTATGTAAACAGGTTTTAAACCATGAACTTACCCGCGATGTTGAATGTGGCTATTGGCTTGTTTTTCATTTACTTAATTCTCAGTCTTTTAGTTTCAGGCATTCAAGAATTAATTGCTACAGTTCTAGAATGGAGAGCTAAACAATTGAAAGAAGCCATCCAAATTATACTTGGTGACAATGAAGCAAATGATCCGTCCGCTAAACAAGCCCAAAAAATTGCTAATGAGCTGTGGAATCATCCTCTGATTCGATCTCTGAATCAAAGAAAAATTCTTCGAGGTTCTGTCGGTCCTTCCTATATTTCTTCAAAAATGTTTGCGGCAACCTTGCTGGAAATTATCCAAACTGATTACGATTTTAACGCTTCAGGAACAATTGATGACATCGTAGAATCAATCAAGGAGAATAAAAAACTAGACCCAGAAATACAACGGCGGATTTATTCTATCGCTTTAATAGCTCAAAGGAAAGCTAGTGCTAGTGAGAAGGGAATTAAGTCTTTAGAAAAGGAGATCAGAATTTGGTTCGATCAGTCGATGGAGCGAGCATCTGGTGTCTACAATCGGAATGTTAAGGGGTTTACTTTTTTGATTGGCTTGGTAGTTACACTGGCGCTCAATGCTGATACATTCCACATCCTTGAAAGATTAAACAAAGATACTGCTTTGCGCTCTAGTATCAATCAACTTGCCGCTAAAGTTGTTGCTGAAAATAAGGAGCCGAGTTTAAATCAAATTAACAGCTATTTGGATAATATAACTATGCCTCTTGGCTGGTCTACAAGGGAACAATTTAAAAACCAAGTCAATCCCCGATATCCCGCTAAACCTCAACTTGGGGATTGGGTATTAGGAATCATCAAACTTATCTTTGGTTGGCTGTTGAGTGCTGGGGCTATAGCGATGGGTGCGCCCTTTTGGTTCGATCTGCTAGGTAAATTTATTAACGTCCGTAATGCTGGTCAAGTACCTGAATCAACATCTAAGGATAAGCCTAGTTGAGCAAGGTTTGGTGAAAAGCTTTAGCAAGATCCCTCCTGTCACTACTCAAGTCAGCAAAGCCTTTGATTAGCTGTTAAATAGCGATCGCCCCTTGCTTGATTAACCCGTCATGCGATCGCATTTCCTCACCTATCCATCGTTTCACCAGACAACAGGAGATGCCGATAGCAGACAATAACGGGACTTAGGAATCAAAACTAAAGAAACCGGGTTTTTGCCGTTGCTGCGGGCTCTCACCAAGTATTCTCGCCAAAAACCCGGTTTCTGGCCACCCGTGCGTAAGTCCTAATAGCAATAGGGGCAGGCAATATGCCTACCCCACCCACTAGATATCACTTTGATATCAGAGTTAGATTTTCAATACCCCCAGGGGAATTCGAATCCCCGTCGCATCCGTGAAAGGGATGTGTCCTAGGCCTCTAGACGATGGGGGCGCGTTGCGTTTGCTTGTGTTCCGCACCTTTATTACCTTAACTAATCTTTCCCAATTTGTCAACTACTTTGGGAAAGTTTTTTTTCTAGTCGTCCCAAAGCTCGTCACAGTAAGCTTTGAGGATACGAGCACAATTGTCGATCGCCCCCAAGTGAGCAATCTCAAAACCGTGGGTGTTCTGCGTGGGGAAAGCCAAACAAGCGGCGCGGGCCACGTGGCCGAACTTCATGGCGATCGAAGCGTCGCTCCCAAAACCGCTAATTACCGCCAACTGCACCTCTACGCCGGCTGCGGAGGCTGCTGCGCGCAGTTCCCCGTTCAACCCTTCATCGTAGACTCCGTAGCCGTCCTGAACCAACAAAACCGGGCTTTCGCCATCTTCGATCGGGTATTCTGGCGCCAGAGGGCAAATTTCCAAAGCGATCAGCGCGTCCAACTGTTGCCGCTGCGAGAAATACAAAGCGCCGATCGCCCCAACCTCCTCCTTCGCCGAAGCCACCAAATAAACATTCACCGCAGGCTCTTTCAAACATTCCGCCAGAGCCAGCAAAATCGCCACAGAAGCCTTGTTGTCGAGGGTGTAGCTCGCGATCCAATCCTTCAACCGCAGCGGGCGTTTGCGGTGCTTTCCCACCACCATCCGCGTGCCCGGTCGAATTCCGGCCTCGGCTAATTCCTCGGCGGTACATTTAGTTTCGATCCAGGCATTTTCCCAGTTGAGGGGAGTTTTTTCCTGCTGAGCTTTTTGCGGGGATTCGTGGGATACGTGGCGGCTTCCGAAGCTGAGAATGCCGCTAATTGTTTGCTTGTCGCCCAATAAATCGACCGCGCCTTCGCCGTAAACCCAAGGGAAGGCGCCGCCCAATTTACGGACTTCGACGCGGCCGCGATCGCCTATTGTTTTGACTAGGGCCCCGATTTCATCTTTGTGGGCGGTAATGGCGATCGACCTTTGGGGATTGCGGCCGGGAATTAGGACGATCGCATTGTCCGCGCGATCGACCCAAGCATTCACTCCCAGGGCGGCGAATTTTTCCATCAACCGCTGGTTAATTTCCGACTCCGCACCGCTGGGGGAGTGGATCATCACTAACTCTTCGATAGTTTGGAACAGTCGATCGAATTCTAACATTTTTGATTTTCTGGTTGGCTAGCGAAGGTTAATATACAGATAACTACGTTATTTCATTTATGTTTTTCGCTAAAATTTTTCGACTTCTGCAACGACAAACTCTGGCACGCAAATTAGGCATCAAGTTTAACAGAGTTGCTAACTTTAACTTGCCCGACAATCTGATTGTACTGGCAAAGCGCCAAAATGTAAACTTGCCTGCAGAAAAAGGCATGGATGGAGAATTTATAGAAGTGCTTTTAGACGACTGCTACGGAGTAGAACAATTATCTGAATCGCTGATGACAGTTATTGATATTGGAGCCAATGTCGGGTTGTTTCCAATTGCTGCCAGAAACAGGTTTCCCCAGGCCGTGATTCACGCCTACGAACCTAACCGCAACCTGGAAAATTACCTCAAACATCAATCTCAAATCGCAAACTTTACATATTTTATGGAAGCTGTAGGAGCCGAAGATGGTAAAGTAGTCCTCGACATTCGGGAAGTCTCGGGAAAAACCCGATCGACTGTCAGCGAAAGCGGCGACATACCGATGGTATCATTTCGCAGGGCGATCGAGCGAATTGGTGGCAGCGTGGACTTAGCCAAAGTAGACTGCGAAGGTGCAGAATGGCTGTTATTTGAAGATCGAGATACCTGGCAACTCGTGCAAAACCTTTCTGTAGAATATCACTTGTGGTCGGGTCACACTCACGCCGAAACCCGACAAGTTATTGAAAACTTAGGATTTCGGATCAGAAAGCAAATACCAATAGATAACTGGTACGGCGTGATTTTAGCATCCAGAAGCCGCTGAAGTCCTCACTACCAATTTTATAGCGGTTGCGCGATCGGCATAATATAATTTTCGACAGGTTTCAATGCAGTCAAAAAACACAAGACCGAGCAACGCGGTTTCTCAAAAAAACCGGTTGCTAAACAGATAGCTTGGGTTAAATCTTTTCTTGACCTTGATTGAAACGCTGACTTCCTTGATTTTCCTCGAAGCTAACAATAGCATCTTCGGCAAAATTGTGGAGGTCGGTGAATGGATCGCGGCTTGTTTGCAAAGGTTGTTCCTTGTTTTTGCGATCGGCAATTTCGCGCTGCAATTTGTCAATAGTCCTTTGAAAACGAGCTGCTTGCCTGAGCATTTCCTGTTCTGAAAAATCCAGCAGTTGAATCAAGTTTGCTATTTGATATTCTAGGAATTGAGTGTCATAAATATTGTTATTGTCTGCAATATTTGAGAAATTAGATGAAGGGTTAAAAACATTTTTCTCTTCGGTAATGGACAAGGCTGTTTTGACACTCAGTGCCAAATATTTAAACATTTCAGCCGTGGTTTCGGGAATTTTAACTTTCAGGAACATCACTACAGCAAACAAACTTCCCGACGGCAGAAGTCCCCCAAATCCCAACACAGACTTGATTTGGTAGGGGATAATTAAGGAATTTTGTTCGGAAATAAAGGGGCTGCCTTTTGCCTGTGATACGTGAAAAATATTTAATACTGCGGGTTCTAATTGCAGGAACCTTTCTCGCTCAATTCCGAGGACTGTAGGGATGTCTAAACCGAACTGCCGGATTATTTGCGAAATCGCCGGCATTTGAGCCACTAATTTTGTGCTAACTAACGGAATAGCTGTATTTTCTGCTGCTGTGTGCCGAGAATTCCACTGCGGTTCTGTGCCTGCTGCTGCTAGCAGAGTCCAACATTTCATGTCGGCGGCGGGGGAATTGCCTTTCATCAAGTGGCGGGCGGATTGTTGCAATGAGTCTTCTAATTCCCCGTAGGGATGAGTTTTGAACAAACGCACCAAGGCACAGGTATTTTCTCCCGTTTCCGAATCGCAAAAATGTTGGTAAATATATTTAACAATCTTTTGGCTGCTGGCTTCCATACTAGCAGTATTTCTACCTAACTGGCGCAGGACTAAGCTGCATTTCGCCATGTCTTGCGGGGTAAATAGGTTAATATTGTACATTAAAAAACGCTCTCCCTAAGCTCAAACACTCTTTCTCTTTTATCCTTAAGGCCGCTACCGCATCCGGAATGCTACTGAGAGTTTTGAACAAAGTATTACTTAAAATATGTACAAAATTTGCCCGCCAAAAGCAGCGGTTGTGTGGAAGAATACAGAAATTAAGATTAAGAATTAAGGCAAAAAAAATCTATCCAGTAGGGTGCAGACCGCCACAGAGAAGCCGATGTATAGTGTTTGAAAGGATTTTTTACGGTGAAGGAGCGTATAGGGATTAAAGAAGCGGGGTTTTTTAACCGATATCCCTCGCGTTTTACTGCACATTTTTGTAGATAAAACTCGGTTTCTGGGTAAGTCATATCAAATCCGGTAGCATCGAAATTATATTACCCACAATCAGGACACGGCGCCGTGTCCTGCGTTTATATGATTCCGGTGTTACCAGAATTGATATCATATTCACAGAAATCCTAGAAACCCAAGCTGCAATTTTTCTGGCGGGCGATCGCGCGCCGATTTGTCAAAACTTGGTACAATTTCGTCAGTCTTGGACGCAAAAACCGGGTTTTGTTACAGAGAAAAAACCCGGTTTCTTGGTATTGGTAAGCAGATGCTTCGTTCAACACTTTTAACCACCCCAAACAACTCTATGGGGCTGGTTGAGATTTGGCTTCCAGGGCATCTTTAGCCGACAATCCCTGATCTTGAACGCCAAAATACCACAAACTAGCAGCAGCTTCTGCCCGAGTCACGGATTTCTTCGGCTGAAACAGAGTAGTAAAACCAAAAACGCGGCGAATATTCGCCAAGTCTCCATTGTTGAAATCAGCTAAAACAGCCCGAGATGCCTGGGAATCAATCTTAGAAGCATCTTGAAAACCCCATTTTTCTTTCACTCCCTCAATGTTAGCTGTCGGCAAAACTTGACGAGTATCTAAAGGTACTTTCCAAAGAATCAATGTTTCGCGAGTTAAAGGTGCATCCGGGCGAAATTTCACATCTTTAGTTTCCCCCGAAAGCGAACTCGGAATTACACCGGCTTCTGCTAAACCTTGAATTGCTGAAAAATCCGGGTCAGTTTTGGGTACGTCAGAAAAGGCGGCTTCGCTAGAGTCTACTGCTAATCTAATTTGTTTGGCTTGACGGCTAGCATAAATTTGATTGTTAGCTGCTACTAACCAGCGGGCGTATTCGCGGCGAGTGACAATTTTGTTGGGTTTGGGCAAAGTGCTGGCAGTTTCTAAATTAGCATTTTCTGTCGCTCGCACTTTCAGCACTTCCAACTGAGTTAAATCTGCCACATACTGCCGCAACTGTTGAGGAATTTGGCCGTCTTGTTGGCTGACTTTTGCTGATTTTGGCGAGGCGGATGGCGTTGGAGTAGTTCCCTCTGAATTAGATGGAGTTGGTGAAGCGGTTGGAGATGCGCTAGACTCGGGATTATTAGGTTGGGGACTGGCGGCAATTGCTGACCCATCTTTGCTGTAGTCGATCGTAAATTCTGTAGAACCTCCTACTTTCTGAGTAGGAGAAAGCGACAAAGTTACCCGCAAATTATCTCGGGTTGCGACTAAAGAACCTTGTCCCTCAGCGGTTGGGGGGCTGACTATTTCCCAGTTGCGGCGCCCAAACTCTGTGGAGTAAAAGTTCTGAACCGAATTAACCGGATCTGTACTTTCCCAGCGCAGCCGCACATTTTTTTGCGACGGATCGGTTTGCCCACCAACTTCGATTAACTCAGCATTAGGATAGAGTGGAATCTCTGTCGGGAAATCGGGAGGAAGTTTGGCGGTAGAGTTTGTCTCAATTGCTGTCGCTGGTGGCGCAGAAGAGAAAACCACGGGATTTTGTTTTAATTTCGGATCGGCGGCTAATGATTCTTCGAGTGCCTTGCTGTTGGGGCTGTTTGCACAAGCTGTGACAGCAGCCAGCATACACACAGCCAGCCAAGTATTTACAGCAGCGAGTATATTGGTTTTATTGGTTTTACTGGTTTTAGATCGACCTTGAGAGTTGCCTCGCCGTTGAGTAAATATAATATTCAGCATAAATCGCCCCTTTGCGGATATATTTCTAGGCTAGCGCAGATCGATCGGGCATATATAATTTTTACCCAAATGAAATTTTTGTATTTACTTCTAGTTACTGCTACATTACTTTTATACCCTGTCAAGTTTGCCCGTCCCGCTGCATCTCAACCAGCCCCGCAGCGGGCCGAAATTCAGACGCCAGAGTGGCAGCCATTTTGCTCGGCGATGGGTCAGTTTGCGATCGATATGCCGGGAACTCCCAAAATTAATTCGGAAACTTTTTCAACTCAAGTTACCGCTCATACATACAGATCGATCTTAAAAAACAAAGAAACTTATTTACTTCAATACTTTGACCTAGATTTCCGGCAAAGCAACAATAATATTAAAATTACTTTAAATAATGCCGTTGATTTCTTTGTCGTGGGGGCGAATGCAAAATTGTTGCAAGTGCGGGATATTTCCCTCGGAGGCTATCCAGGAAAAGAGTTTGAGTTTCAGCAGCTTTCCCCCACTGAACCTGTAGGTGTAGGTCAAGTTTTTTTGGTGGAAACGCGCGTTTACGGGCTGGTTGTCACTTCCCCAGAACCCGAAAATGCTCAAAAATTTCTTGACTCTTTTCGTTTGTTTTGAAGCCGGAAGTTCGGCAACCAGCAGTGTACGAGATTTAACGGATTTAACGGATGGATGTTGAGAGAACTGGGAAGAGGGCAAAATTAGTTGGGGATGGCGATCGAATTTATTGATAAAACTTACACTTTTAGGACTTAGGCACGATTGTTGAGAAATCGGTTTTTTTACGAAAAGACCCGTTGTAGACCGCACGCGGGCGTAAAAAACCCGGTTTCGCACGGGCCGCGACGGGTAAGTCCTGGCTTTTAAACTTGGTGTACAGGAAAATATTCGCTTTACTAACTCAAAATCTCGGAATTAACCGGGTTTCTGAGGAATAGTGCTTCCCCGACTAATTAAGTTAAATTAAAGCTAAGACCTGATTTGGTTTTTTGTACTCTATCTAACGACATAGATAAAATTTACACCTGTGGATCGATGTACCTGCTTCCTCAAGTTTATATATTTTAGATAAGGATTTTCAAATCCCAGAAAAAACAAACGCAGAAAACACAAACAAAGATTTTGTAAAGATTCTGTATTGCATAATCTGGCTCAACGAAGAAGTCAGGTTCATCGAAAGCTTACCCGGAGGTTATTAACATATTATGAACAAACTAACACCAGTTATCCTGAGCGGCCTCTTATTATTTGGAGCTGCTGCTTGCAGCGAAGGAGCTAAAACTAGCGCTGATTCTCCTAACTCTACCACAGAAAATCGCAATAGCCCACCCCCAGCCGAGACAGTTCAAAAAACTCAGGGTGACGCAACTAGCGACGTTCGCAAAGCACAAGCAAATTCTGATATCAGGGCCAGAGAACAGCGCAACAATGTAACGGGTGGCGATGCCATAAGAGCTGATGGCGACCTCCAAAGTGAAGTGCGATCGAAGTTAGAAGTAAACATCACTAAAGGTCAGCTAACTGTTGACGCAAAAGAGGGGATTGTCACCGTAGGTGGCACAGTTCCCAATGAAACTGATTTAGCTAAAATTAAGCCACTAGCTAAAGAGATTAAGGGTGTTAAAGATGTCAATGTTACGGCTGTTGTCGCCCCCGCTGCACCCGCATCGCCTAGCAGCAGTCAATAAATTAGAAGGAAGAAGTCAGAGGGAAAGATGTAGTTATCTAGGATAGAAGTCTGAGGGAAGAGGGTAAAGTTTGGCATTGTAAGATTGCTTGCGGAGCAGATTACAAGGCTTAGGTGACTCTCTAGAGAGATCGGGGTTTTAAGTGAAAGAGTTTAAATTTAATTTAAAATTCACTCACTAAAAACTCGTGCAATACCTGCAACTTCCCCTTCCCAATTTCCGATTTTCATGCCGGATCGAGAGTTTGAAACCAGCCTGAAGATAGAGCGGGAAGTTATTCCCAGCGACCGATGAAAATTGTTGGGAAAAAATGACTAAATGTGATTGATGGCAGAGCATAAATTCTGTGGTTGTGTAAAAGTAGTATATTTTTCAGGAGAAAAAAAATGGCTTTAGGTCAACACAAGCGAGCTGTAGGAGCATTTTCTAATTACCGAGATACGGAACTAGCCCTGCTGGAACTGCAAAGTAGCGGGTTTCCGATGAATAAAGTTTCGGTAGTTGGGGAAAATCTCGATCGCAGCGATATTGCCGGCGCTAGCGCTGGTAAGGGTACCGACGAGAAAGTGGGTGGTGGCGCAAAAGCAGGCGCGACAGCAGGAGCCGTGACGGGCGGTTTGATTGGATTACTCGGAAGCATTGGAGCGCTAGCAATTCCGGGAGTTGGCCCGGTGATGGCGGGGGGCGCGATCGCAACTCTGCTCGCCGATACTGTAGTCGGAGGCGCGATTGGGGCTGCTGCGGGCGGTTTGGTGGGCGGTTTGATCGGTTTGGGAGTTCCCGAAGCAAAAGCTAAAGTTTATAGCGATCGCGTCTCGCGCGGTGAATATTTGGTATTCGTAGAAGGAACAGATGCCGAACTTGCCACAGCCGAAGGAATTCTGAGCGTGCGGGGCATTCAGGATTGGGGCATTTACGATGTGCCTGCAGACACCGGCCGCAGAGCGGGGGGCCGCCAGAAGCGCGCAGTGGGAGTATTTTCAACCCGCCGCGAGACGGAACACGCACTGGGAGAACTGAGAACTGCAGGTTTCGACATGAATCGGGTTTCGGTCATCGCTAAGGATGCTGAGTCTAAAGGCGACATCGCAGGTATTGACGTGCACGACAGCGCGGACAACAAGGCGGATGAAGGAGCGACTAAGGGCGCACTCACAGGCGGCACTTTGGGCGGTTTGACAGGCTTGTTGGTAGGTCTGGGCCTAGTGGCAATTCCGGGAATCGGGCCGATTATGCTGGCAGGAGCTTCAGCTACGGCGATCGCCACTACACTCGCCGGTACGGCTTTGGGTGCGGCAGCAGGCGGCTTGATCGGAGCTTTAGTCGGTATGGGAATTCCCGAAGAGGAAGCTAGAGCATACAACGATCGCGTGGCAAGGGGAGATTACTTGGTACTGGTTGACGGCAGCGAAGCAGAAGTCGCTAAAGCTGAAACCATTCTGAGCCGCGGAGGCATTCAGCATTGGAACACCTACGACTATCCCAGCAGCGTCGATAGTGCTCGGGCTGATTACGGTGCTCCTGGCACTCCAGGGGTTGATACTACGGCTACTATTTACGATCCCAATCAGGGCGTTACGGGCAACCGTCGGGTTTGATAGTTCAGACTTTGTTGGGGTATTGTTTCTAATTCCGGCATGGTAGTCGCATTCGCGCACTCGGATTGTGGAAAGCGATCGAACCAACACGGGCGAGCTAGGGGTTGTACCCTTTGCCGCTAAAATTATCTCAAAAGTCGGCTTTTTCTCTGAAAGCTGGCTTTTGTTTTGTTCTGGAAACTTAAAAAAAAAGCGACCTGTCAAAAGTTTAATTTTGATTGGCAAGGTGGGCGACACCGCCGGTGGCTCGATCGGCTCCCTTAATTTTTACATCCTAAATCTGCAGTGTTTTTTTAGTCTGTAACACTCACTACTGCTCGATTGCAAACCCCGCAGTATTATCAAATTTGATGACATAAATTACAGCAGATATTGCCCGGTTAGTCAAAGAACGACTATCTTTAATTATGGGGCGGCTACTTTCAGCAACTTATACAGGTGAAATAGGCAGTCCCGCGCGCTGAGTACGGCCTGCGGTGGTCGGCAACTATTAGAATAATAATATTGTCGGAGCCTTCGGGCAAGACTTGGGCTGGTCATTGCTTGGCTGTAGCAACCCAATTGCCGTTGGCAAGACCTGCTAAAGGAATACAGTTTTTCTGGGAATGCCTCAGCGAAGCATTTGAGAAGCCCAGGAAAAGCTTTTATGTCCGGGAGCGCGTCTGGTATCGGGCGTTCTGTTAATTAGAACCGCAAGCGCTCATGGATCGAGCAAAGATTGACAGCAAGCACAGCAGCGCGGGAGCACAATGGCTCGCGGCGCATTTTTTCGCGAAATCTCAGGCTACTGGCAGCGTATTGCTGGCGGAGCCTGCGACTCGCTCAGCACTCCGAGGGAAACAGCCTTCCTGTTGGATTTCACGCTGTGCGCAGCACAGTGGGGGGAGGTGAAACTAGCTGAGCTGACCGGGCTCTGCTTTCATGGGCGATCGAACATAGAAGGCGCTTATCTAGAAGGCATTCGGGGTTGAAGCTCCGATATCTTGTTTCTTGATTGCACTAATAAATTCGATCGTCTGTACCAGCAATTTTTCGGGTCAGAATGCGGCGCAGAGCGCGCCAGCAATAGCCAAAATATTCGATCGACCTTAACAAGAGCGATCGACAACTTCTCGGTATTTTGGTAAAGGGTTAGCAGTTAATAGTTAGTGATTAGCAGTTACTATAAATACAACTAACTGCTAATCACTAACATCAACCGCCGACTAATTACTAGCAAAATCAGACTTACAGGGCTTAACGCCGCGAGCAATTCGGTTTATTCATGACTGCGCGCTGACCAACCCCAGATTTTTTACGATAAACCCGGTTTCTCGTAAGTTATAACTAAGTTAGCAGGGTGATGCTAGGAATCAACCAGTTGTGACAATTGTTACCGTGGCAGTATTGGTTGAAAAAACTTACTACCAAACACGATAGTACAAACTTTCAGACAACATAGAACATCGAGAAATTAAGGAAACTCACTCAATTTTTTTATGAATTTCACTGAGCTTTTAAGTGCCGATGAACTTTTAACTAGACATAGAAACGGGGAACGAGATTTTCGAGGGGCTAACCTCATTGCAGCTCATTTGAGTGAAGCTAATCTCAGTCGCACAAATTTGAGCAGCACTAATTTGAAAGAGGCCAACTTAATTAGAAGCAAACTAATTGGAGCTAATTTAAACGGTGCAGACTTGAGCGGGGCTAATTTATCTAAGGCGAAATTAATTGAAGCTAACCTCGGCAGTTGTAGTTTAACTGGAACTGTGGCGCTCGCAGCAGATTTTAGCGGAGCAAATCTCAGCGGCGCAATATTGTCTCAGGCTGACTTGAGCAAAGCTGTGATGACTGGAGCCAGCTTAGTAGGAGCTTGTTTGCTAAGCGGCTCGAAACTAACTGAGGCTAATTTGAGCGGGGCGACGCTGAGCCGAGCAATTATGAGCGGGGTTGATTTAAGCAGAGCAAATCTGACTAGAGCGATTCTCAGCGAGGTTGATTTGAACGGGGCGAACCTGAGCGGGGCAACTTTAATTCGGGCTTATCTCAATCGCGGAAATCTTAGCGGCGTCAATTTGGTTGGGGCTTCTTTGAGCGAAGCAAGTCTGCGGGAGGCTTGTATTTGTGCTGCTAATTTGAGCGGTGCTGACTTGAGCGGTGCTGACTTGAAAGGAGCTAATTTAAATGGCTCTAATTTGAGCGGTGCACACTTGCAAGGAGCTAATTTGAGTCAAACCAATTTGAATGGTTTGATTCTGCACAATGCTGATTTGAGGGCTGCGAATTTGAACAAAGCTTCTTTGCGGGGAGCTAACTTGAGCGGTGCGAATTTGTCTGGTGCTAGCTTGCTGGAAGCGGATTTGCGGGGGGCGAATTTGAGTCACGCCAATTTGTCGGGAGCCGGTTTGCTGCTGAGTTCTCTGACCGGAGCGAATTTGACAGGAACTAATTTGTCGGAGGCTAATTTGATTGGGGCGAGCTTGAATGTTGCTAATTTGAATGAAGCAGCTTTGGGCGGGGCGATTTTGCCGAATGGAGCTACTCACAGCCGGGATTGATAAGTTGAGCAACCATAATTAAGTAGCTCAACCTCAAAAAACCGAAGACAGAGAAACCCGGTTTATGTAGGGGCGGTGCCCAGAGTGCCAGCCCTTGCTGGTTTCTGGCTTCTCCACCGCCTGGAGCTGATTAAGGCGGTTGAGCTTTAACCGCATTCTAGCGAAAGCAGACTTTGGCAGGAAATATCGATCGCCCTTATCGAACTCCAATCGAACTCAACCTGCACTCGACCAGGGTCAAAGTACCAAAAAAAACCCCGGTGCGATCGCGCTGGCAGCTATTTTGGAAATATTTTTGGAATTTACTTGAAAATTTATGGACGCCGTGCTATCGTCAAAAGGTTTGAGACATTATGAGTTAGAGGTAAAACCCCGCAGAATGAAACAATTGGGAACCCATCTGGTCGCTGATGCTTGGCAGTCTCCAGGAGACCTGCTCAACGATCCTGAACGTATCCGCCGCGCTATTCTCGATGCGATCGAAGCCGGAGGAGCTACTCTCATCGATTTGTGCGTACACCAGTTTAGTCCTCACGGAGTGACAGCTACTGCTACTTTGGCAGAGTCTCATATAGCAATCCATACTTGGCCTGAACACGGTTATTTTGCAGCAGACTTATTTTTCTGCGGAGCCGGCGACCCTCACCGAGCCATGAAGGTGCTACAGACAGCTTTGGAAGCTAAACAGGTAAAACTCACTGAGTTTACGCGCGGTTTCGAGCCCGGGGTGGGCATCCTAGAATCTGCTTGTGAAGAGCAGTATGCGCCTCGTGCAGTAGAAACGAGTGCCGCCAGAGTATAAGGGCTAATTAGCGTAACTTTCAACATTTTATGCTAGGTTCTGCTTAAAATCCCACGCTTCGAGTCGTGGGATTCTTGTTGCAATTTACTTCCCCTTCAACAAAGGGCGAACCACTAAATAACCTGCGCCGAAGGCGGCAATCACAATCAGAAAAATCGCGATTGCCAACCACAATCCGCTTAAGTCTGAGGTTTTTTTTGGTTGAGAGCGCACGCGGTAAGGAGTTTCCGGCACCTCTGCAAATAATTTTTCTGGAAGTTTCTCCGGCATGGGGGAGGCTGTTGGCTCCGGTTCCGGTAGGGGAAAGGGGAAAGCTACTGCCTGAGGTGGCTGAGGAACGGCAGAGTTAGCCTGCGAGGTTGCAGGTGCTGGAGGCGGAGGTTGAACGCTGAAATTGAATTTGACTGACGGCATTTGAGGCATCCCTGTCTGGGTGACGCTCTGAGCCGAGTTGACTACTTGCTGTAGCTGTTGGGATACTTGAATTACTGTTTCTACTTCTCGCCGCAGTTGTTGATTTTGTTGGACTAATTGCTGATTGTGGGTTTTGAGGGAGTCGAGCATCGCTTGGGCTGCTTGCAGCTCCGCGGTGACTTCTCGATAGAGGGAAATCGGTACCGATGGAGAGTAACTATTTGAGTTTTCAGGGGAAGTATTGTCAGATAAGGTAGTATTTTGCATAATTGTAGATGGCGAGGGTGAACTTGTTTTAGTTTAGCCTGAGAGTATTTGCAATTAGATCGATCGCAACACAATTCGTCAAGATATTTGTTACAGATATTGATCGTAAATTTAATTAAATGTTACAAGTTTTTAGTCGATCGCTATGAACAACTACGCAGCCGAAGAAACTATGTCCCAAAAGTCAAGCACCGAGGAAATGAAATACGGCGAACGCCAGATTTTGGAAGGCGAGTTAATTACTTTCCCAAATCCGCGAGTCGGGCGGCGCTACTTGATTAACATTACTTTGCCGGAGTTTACTTGCAAGTGTCCGTTTTCTGGCTATCCAGATTTTGCGACAATTCACGTTACTTACGTACCCGACGAGCGGGTGGTAGAGTTGAAGGCGCTCAAACTGTATGTTAACAGTTATCGCGATCGCTACATTTCTCACGAAGAATCGATCAATCAAATTTTAGACGATTTTGTGGCAGCTTGCGCGCCGCTGGAAGCGACGATTAAGGGCGATTTTTCGCCGCGGGGGAACGTCCACACCGTGATTGAGGTGTCGCACCAGAAGTAGGGCGGGTATTAAGCGGTTGTTGCATTGAGATTTAATTGTGGGGCGGCGTCGGAGCACCGGCCCACAAGAGTTTTAAGAAATAAAATTTTTAAAATTAGTAAGTAATTGTAGGGTGCGTCAGCGCCGCCCTCTCAAGATGCTCAAAAAGTCCCTCAAAAGCTTAAAATCTCGTAGTTTATAGGGTATGTACTGCGCATCGGTTGAGTTTGTCGCCTACCGGAGAGTACCTGTTGACCTGCGTTTCAGCTTTTTGATTTTGAAACCAAAACTCCGTAGAGTAATTTTTATTACTTGAAATGTGAAAAATCGGAAGGTGAAATAAGCTGTCGCGCATTTAAATTGTATATTCAGGGCGGGCGGGACGCCCACCCCACAAAAGTTTGATTTTTTTTTGACAGACAATTTAAATGTCGCAACAGCTTAGAGGTTTTCTGCTGTTCTCCGGTTCACATTAACCACCTCGACAAATCTGGCAAGGCGCACCCTACAAACTCAACTAATCTTTTTGATATTTATCGTTGGTGTAAGGTGCGCAGTGCGCACCCTACGGTTAGGTTTGACTTGCAACAGAAGTCTCAGTAATCGCACTTTTTTCCTCGGCTGTTTTCGATTCGGCCAACTTGTCCAAAATCTCCACAACTTCTCTTTCAAAAGTCACCTGAGCGCGATTTGTGCGCCCGCCGACGTATAGTTTGCCGTTTTTTTCCAAAGCCCAAATCTGCGAGTGAGACAGATAGCTCATCAGCACGCTGAGCATCAGCAACCCGAAGCCAGTATAAACTATTGGAATTCCCGGATCGGCTTTAATTTGCAATCCCGTACTGCCTACAACCTCGTCAATTGCCAGCATCACTCCGTTAACTTCAACCGCTGTGCCGGCGCGAACTGTAGTTAACAATTTGCCATCCGTACCGTACACTAACATCGTTCCTTGCAAGTCTTTTGCTAGCAGAGAAACTCCCGCACTCAAATCTGGTTTTGTCGGAATCCAAGCACCCCAAATCCGGCCTTTACCTTGGGTGTCTAGCTGAGCCATTGGCAATTGTAAAACCGGGCTTTTGTTGAGGCGAACTCGCACGGCGGCTATTGCCCAATCTGCTTGATAAAATGTGACTCCCCGGTATCTGAGGGGCTCGTTAACGTGAATGGTTTTGCGATCGACCTCTTGGCCTGTTTTGTCCAAAACTGACAGGTCAGAGTAAAATTGGTCGATGCCGCCTTCGGGAGTATAATCTATCCAAAACCGATTAACTCGCATCGACCAATCCTTCGGTATTTGCGGCCGGGCCCAAGGCCCCGCATCCAGGATATTCTGCACCTGAAATGTTTCGCCGCTGGGAACCATTTCTTGACCGAGAAATCCCGTCATCGCGCCCCACATCGACCCAGCTAAAATAATTAGCATACTGGCGTGAACAATAATCGGGCCGATTTTACCAATTATTCCCTTGCGAGCATAAACTTTTTCGCCTTCTCGAAATATGCGGTAGTTTTTTTGCTGCAAAAGTTGTTCTAACGAACTTAAAGCAACTGTTTCTAATTCCGCACTGAGAGCTAATTTTTCAAACTGCTTTGGTTCTTCATAAAATTTCCAGCGGCGGGCGGCTTTTAATGCGGGAAATTGTCGGGTAAACGTACAAGCTGTTAAGCTGCTGCCGAACAAAATTAGGATTGACAAAAACCACCAAGTGCGGTACACGTGGTCGAGTCCTGCAATTAGCACAACTTTCCAAGTTAGAAAGCCGAACAAAGCCGGGTGTTCTGGATAGTTAGATTGGTAAAAGGGTACTGATTGGCCTTGTTCGATGACGGTGCCCGAAATGCTGAAAAATGCGATCGCCAGCAGCAAGATAATTGCCAGCCGCAAATCTGCTAGCACCGGCAAGATTTCTCGCTTGAAAAACCTTTGAGGGGCAGTCGCCCAGCTTGAGAGTTTGGATAGAAATACTTCTTTGGATGTCATTGGTAATTATGAAGGAAGTTCGGCAACGGATTGTGTAACGGATGTAACGGATGGATGGAAGTTCGGCAACGGATTGTGTAACGGATGTAACGGATGGAAGAAGGGAGAAGGAAGAAAGAGGAGGGAAAAACAAAAAATGAACAAAATATTATTATTTTTATCGAGCCAGTCTCAATCTATTTTGAATTCTTTCTCTTTTCTTTCTTTCTTCCTTCGTGTTCTAGCGCTTACGCGCGGCTTCGCCTAACGCGTCTTCGCGGTTCGTAAAAAAAAACTTAATTCACGCATTCAGTAGAGATTGCTATATCTCTAAATAAGGACTGAATTCCTGACAACGAAACTTACGCGGGAAGGATGCGGGAAAGCAGAGAGAAAACGCCAAATCCTACTAGCAAAACGCCGCTAACAGGCGTAATCCAACTCGACCACCGACGCAATTCTAACAACTTTTTAATGCTGGCAGTAAAAGTACCTGCTACAATCAGCGGAGCGACATAGCCAGCAGCGTAAAACAGCAGCAACACACCACCTAAAACTGTATCTCCCGTTTTGGAAACCCAAGCTAAGAGTGTAGCTAAAACTGGCGTGCTGCACGGAGACGCTACTAAACCAAAAGTTAAGCCCAATAAGTACGATCGCACGCCCGCAGGCAAATCTTTCGGAACCCACCCCACAGCATCGAAAGACGGCATTTGCAAGGGTAAAGCTTCGAGTAAATTCAGCCCCATTAGAATAGCAATAATGCTGACAACAATCGGCAAACCCAGGCCAATTTTGCCGTAAACTTGTCCGGCAAATGATGCCACAATACCTAAACCCGCGAGGGTTGTGGCCAATCCCAGGGAAAACCAAGCCGACTGGGCGGCGGCTTGCAGGCGGCTTTTTGCTTCGTACCCACCGATGTAACCGATCGTGATCGGCAACATTGAAAGCATACAGGGCGTTAAGCTCGTTAGCAACCCTGCCAGAAAGATGACTCCGACGCTGACTAAACTCAGGTTTGTCAGTTGAGTGTTTACTAAAGTATTAGCAAATTGTGCGAGTTCGTAAAGTTGGGTTTGCAGGGTTTCCATCAGTCGATTTTAGATTTTAGATTTTAGATTTTAGATTTTAGATTTTAGATTTTAGATTTTAGATTGACTCCACAGCCCATCGATTTTAGATTTTAGATTTTAGATTTTAGATTAACTTCACAGCCGATCGATTTTAAATTTTAGATTTTAGATACTCCACAATCGATTTTAGAGAGACTCCACAGATGAATCTGGGAGCTTAAACTAAATATCTAATATTTTTGGTCTTCACGACTCCTGTCGGGGACTTGTATCCCTAGGCAGGTGACTTCAGGTTCGGGGCTGTTCTGGGTTTGTTGAAAATTGTAACAGATGCGCGCAGGTTTGGTTTGAGATTTAAGATTTTAGCGAGATTTACTGGTTGGGAGCTAAAAGGTCGATCGCACCCTGGTTTAAATTGATCTCTTGACAGCATCCTCAACAAGCTGTGGGCAACGGGCGCTGCTTGGGAGTTGAAAGGTCGATCGCACCCTGGTTTAAATTGATCTCTTGACAGCATCCTCAACAACCTGTTCGCAACAGGCGCAGCCTATTGCACCAGATAATTCCTTGACTGCGAAATCGGCCCGAAAGCTTGTTAGGCAAATTATTCAGACAGACTTTAATTTAACTTTACTTTAAATTAAAGCCACTTTCTTCATTAATAGAGCCGTCTGGCATTATTGCCCCGGCGAGCACTGCACCTCTGAGATTTGCTCCGGTTAAAATAGCGCCTTCTAAATTAGCATTGCTCAAATTTGTGACTTGTTTGGAACCTCGGAAAAAAAAGCTGTGCAAGTCAGCACCAGTCAAATTACTGTCCGCCAAATTAGCATATTGCAAGTCAGCACCGTGCAGCGTCGCCTCCGTTAAATTAGCTTGGGTGAGATTGCTTCCCCAAAGTCGAGAATCTAACAAATTAGCCTTTTGTAAATTAGCGCGACTCAGATTTGCCAAGGTCAGATTAGCATCCCACAATTTTGTGGAGTTAAGATTAGCTTCTGTCAAATTTGCTCGACTCAGATCAGTGCCTAAAATATCAGCATTTGCTAAATTAGCGCCGCTGAGGTCGGCGCCTGAAAGGTCAGCATTTTTTAAGTTAGCACTGGACAAATTTGCGCCGGACAAATTTGCGCCGCTCAAGTTGGCTTCTTGGAGATTAGCTCCCCGCAAATCGACAGCGTTCAAATCGCACTGCTTCCACAAAAAACTGACGCACCAATTATGTTTTAATAGCTGACTCAAATCCTCTGCATTTTCTGCCATAACAGGAGGAGTTAAGTAGAGAGTGAACAGGACGATCGCCAACACTGCCGCGAACAAAATTTTCAACCTCATAACTCTTTTCATTGACACTAATTTGCGCCATAAATTATTGATGTCTAATCAAAGCATAACAAATAACCTGCAACTTTCCTCAGCAAGATTACTCAAAAATATTAGTGAAATGTTAATCAGCGTGGGCGCAGGCACAAACTTAACTCAGGCACCCTTAGACGCGCTTTGAGTGAGAAACACGCTTGCTTTACAGATGCCTCGCTGCCAAACTAATATTTTTCCTAAAAACCCGGTATAAGATGACCGCAAGCTCGATCGGGATTTACGGACAGAATATCGCTACAAAGTGATACTTGCCCCTGCAGTTGCGATCGCACCTGCAGGGGCATACCTGCAAACAATCCTGGTAGGAACTGCTGAATATGGGAATCAAGAAACCGTTCGTGTAGCCTAAAAAGCTTATCTTTAAAGGGTTGTAGGCGTAATTTTTCTTAATTGCGATCTGCATCACTAACTAAGCCTAACCATCCTCACACAACTCAAGCCCCAGCATCACCCAATATCATCAAACTTATCACGTTCTTGAGAGTATGGATATCACTGCCAATAGGTCAAATATCGAGCAAAATGAGAGCATACAGTTAAACATTTCCCCTCTCATGCCTACAATCCCCATTCTCCAGAGCCAATTAGTTGTCACAACTATTTTCCATTCGATCGAATCTTTGCGATTCCCTAATATTGCAGGCAAAGTATTTTCGGCCGAGCAAGCTGAATCTCGACAAGAGGCAATTTTAAAGGTTAGCACCAGAAAGTTTTACAATCAGGGTTTAAAAAATCTCAAACAACAAGACTTGCACGGTGCTATTAAAAATTTTACGGCCACAATTAACATTAATCCGCACTTCGCGCCAGCTTACAACGATCGAGGTATGGTCCGCTACAAATTAGGGGAAAAACAGTTGGCAGTAGAAGATGTAACTACCGCCATCGAACTCAATCCTTGCCGAGCCAAGTATTACAGCAATCGAGGGTTTATGCTGACTCGTTTAAAAGATTATACTGCGGCGATCGCAGATTACAACTCGGCACTGCGGCTCAACCCCAATTTCACCCAAGCTTATTTTAACCGAGGTGCTATCCGCCTGCAAATGCAAAATTCCCTGGCAGCACTAGCTGACTTTGAGTCAGCAATTCGCCTCGATCGCGATTTTGCTAAAGCTTACTTCAACCGGGGAGTGACTAGATATAAATTGAGAGAGGTTCAGGGAGCATTTGAGGATTTTCAGAAAGCAGCAGGGCTTTTTAAGCAGCAGGGGAGAATGGATTATTATCAAGATGCAGTTTCTAAAATTACAAAGCTATGGTATTAGTTGAATTGGGAATTGGGAATTGGTAAGGTGCGCACCGCGCACCTTACAGCTATAATTATGGGGTCAGTATTGTTAAAGTTAGCCAATTCTTAAGGCGGCGTCGCCGACTGGCAAGTCATTGGGACGGGAAGCAGTAGAAAAGTTAATTGCAAAAGCAGCGTTTTGAACTGCTGCCGGGGCGGCATTTTGAACGACAGCCAAAGTAACTCCTCCAAATTGAATGAGTGTGTTGCTGCCGGATTGGGTGAATGAGGTGTTGGATAAATTGCTGGTTAAGCCAATGCGATCGCCATCTCCCGGCCTAAAATCAACAATTATATCGCTCGCCGCATCCAACTCCAGATTTTCACCCGTAACCAGAACAAACGTATCAGTACCGCCACCACCAGTGAGAGTATCGCTGCCAATATCGCCCACTAAAATATCGTTACCATCGCCGCCGATTAAAACATCGTTGCCTCTGCCGCCTCGCAAAAAGTCGTTACCAGCATCGCCATTGAGACTATCGTCGCCGAGATTTCCGTTGATAATATCGTTGCCAACACCGCCGCTAATCGAGTCGTTACCTTTGCCGCCTCTAAGAAAGTCGTCGCCTGCTTCGCCAGTGATGGTATCGTTACCTTGGCTGCCATTAATTGCATCATCAGTGGGTGAACCGACGATGCGATCGTTTGCGCTACCTCCTACTACACCGTTAGAATTTTGCTGAGAGTCTTGGGAAGTGACTTGATAGTTGTTCGGGGTGTTTGCCAATCGGAGAGCTCGCAAAGGCAAATTTACAAAATTGGTACTGTTAATGAAATCGTTGAGGACATTAACATCGCTAATGATGCTAGAAACCCGACTGGGGACGATTCCTTGAACGACTTTTGCAGTCGAAATGCGATCGCCCTGCTGCACCGCATTCACCGTTTCAAAACCTTGAATAACGTTGCCAAAAACAGCATAATTACCATCCAAAAATGGCAGATCATCCAAAGCAAAATAAAACTGCGAAGAAGCCGAATTCAAAGCATTAGAACGAGCCATTGCCACAGCCCCTCGATTGTGCTGCAACTGCGGGATCTGGGTTACAACTTGGTTGTAAACAGGTTGCGCGGCCCCTTGCGGCTTAATTTCCAAAGGAATAAAACGCGCCTGATTGGTATCCGGGTCAATAAAATTACCCGTTCCCAATTGACTTGCTGGAATTGTAGTATCTTTGCTGCGCGGATCGCCTCCTTGCACCACAAAAGGATCTGGCTGGCGCACAACTCGGTGAAACATCACCCCGTCGTAAATGCCGCGTTCAACTAAGTCAACAAAATTTCCTCCAGTAATCGGGGCATTAGTGCCGTCTACTTCGATCGCAACGGGTTGACCGTTAATTACCTGGACTACTATAGCTTTGCCTGTTAACGGGAGTGCAGCGCTCATGGGTAAATTGCTATTTGAGTGAGTGATCTTTGGGTTTTAGAAGCAATCCGCGAATTGCCCCTACCCATTTAATCAGAAAACTGTAAACTTGTCTTAAGTACAGTTCTACTTCTAAATTTATGATGTCCCGTCGCAAGTTTTTTAGCACTTTATTGGCAATTTGTCTAGTTTTTCTAAGTTTCAATTTTGCCACACCTGCATTTGCCCTCGGTGGCAAGCTTCCCACGGTGAATGAAGCCGCACCGGATTTTAGTTTGCCGACAAACAGCGGCGACGGACAAGTGTCCCTGTCCGATTATCGCGGTAAGTGGCTGGTAGTCTATTTCTATCCGAAAGACTTTACATCGGGTTGTACGATCGAAGCCCGGAGATTTCAGGAAGACTTGCCGAAATACTTGGCAAAGAATACTCAAATTATCGGTATTAGCGCTGATGATGTCAACTCTCACGCGGAATTTTGCGATTCGGAAGGTTTGAAATTTCCGCTGTTAGCTGATACCGACGGCCAAGTGAGTAAAGCTTACGGTTCTTGGATGAGTTTTATCTCGGCGCGGCACAGTTTTATTATTGACCCTGAAGGCATTTTGCGGGAAACTTTTGTGAAGATAAATCCGGCTACTCACTCGAAAGAAGTGTTGGCTCGTTTGGGGGAATTGCAGGCTAACGGGTAATTCCATTTTAGATTTTAGATTTTAGATTTTAGATTGGAATCATGGGGAATGACTGAGGAAGCTTGTGTTTGTAGTTAAGACTACATTACTCTGTATTTTCAGAGGATTTTAGTTTTCACTGCAAACGTTATCAGGTTGATTTGACCTCACATCTTGCACCATTTTCAATAATCATTTTTGGGGGGAGCCAGATGCCCAACCCTACTCCCCACAAGAAAATATACTCTTTGTGGAACGGGCATCTTGCCCGTTCTTGACAAAGGTGCAAAATCTCAGTTTTACCGGAAATGATAGCTGGTAACGTGACAAGCGATAAAAGACTAAATCTAAAATCTAAAATCTAAAATCGCCTGTCCTGCCATATTCAATGAGAATTAAACTTGCTATCGACTGCAACAGGTTCGGAAGAAGATTCATTTTCTGAAAATTTTCTATTTCTGCTAGCCATGCGGCGTTCCGGGTCAATTCCCTCGAAGGTTGGCGGCAACCAAACTCGGACTACCAACAACACTCCCAAAACCAGCAAAAATACCCCTGTTGATAATATTTGAACCCAGGGAGTTTCCAGCACTCCCCGCACGATAACTTCTCGCAAAACAGATACTATACAAACTTCCACAGCCACCCCTATCGAAACGCGCTGCTCTTGCAAGTAAATAATTAGCAACCGAAATAATTTCACCAAAACTAATAAAAATAGAATGTCGGCAGTCACTTGCTGAAAATTCAAAGGAGGTAGCAGCGAGAAGAACATTTCTCGCAGTTCTAGTACCATGAAACAAAACAAACCAATACATAGGGAAATTACAATTAAGTCTTGGACTGTTTCCAGAGCGGTGACGATTAATTGCAAATTCAACCATTGAGGAGGGTGGCTGGACGAGTTGTTTAAACGCTTTTCCATTGACTTATCATGCAACTTGTTTGACTTTCTTACAGCTTAATTGAACTTAGGTTAATCTTTGAGAATTTACAGGTTTAATCTCTTTATCAGTCTCATAAAATTTCGACCGGTTGACAATTTCACACAAACTTTTATTTGCCTCCTAGGTGGCTTGACATTTAGTAAGAGTTTATGCTATCCACATCAGGCAATAAGTAACTTTGATATCTAAAAAATAGAAGTCTGAATGCTAAAATGCTGCAACTGCTATAAAATATGATAATTGTAAAGAATTATTGACCACAGCTTGATAAACTCAAGCTAGTGACTCTCGGCTTTAATCGTACAAAAGCCGGAAAGTCAACCGAAAAACCAAAAGTAATCCAGAGAGGATTGAACACAATGGCATTTGAACTTGCACCGTTACCGTTCGCCGCTGACGCCCTAGAGTCAGATCATATGTCTGCCGAAACGTTTTCGTTCCACCACGACAAGCACCACGCTGCTTACGTGACCAACCTCAACAAACTGATTGAAGGAACGGAAATGGCGAGCAAATCCCTTGAAGAAATTGTCAAGGAATCTGCGAAAGATCCATCCAAATCCGGCATTTTCAACAATGCAGGTCAAGTTTGGAACCACAATTTCTTTTGGAATTCCCTCAAACCGGGCGGCGGCGGCACTCCGACAGGAGCTTTAGCTGACAAAATCAACGCTGACTTCGGCAGCTTCGACAAATTCAAAGAAGAATTCAAGAATGCTGCGACAACTCAGTTCGGTAGCGGCTGGGCTTGGCTGGTTGTGGACAACGGCACTTTGAAAGTTACCAAAACTGCTAACGCCGACACCCCGGTTGCACACGGCCAAACTCCGCTGCTGACTTTGGATGTGTGGGAACACGCTTATTATTTGGATTTCCAAAACCGCCGTCCCGACTACATTACTAATTTCTTGGATAATTTGGCTAACTGGGATTTCGCAGCAGCCAATTTGGCTGCGGCTTAGTAGCATCTTAGTTTGAGGACTTTCGTCCTCATATCGTGTCCGATCGATTAACCATAATATCCCGGTCGGGGCGGGTTTTTGAGATTGTCCATTGTTGGCAGGTATTGTTGGCTCACGGGCCCCTACAAAAATCGCGGTCGCTCGATCGGACATGATATCACTACAAACCGATAAAGTTTGTAGTGAGGACTAATATCAAATCCGTTAGCACCGGAATAGTAAATTCGAGTTGACTGTTGACTGTCAACCGTCAACAGTCAACATCATGTATGACTGTAACCGGAAATGGTATTAGCAAACAAAAACAGCTTTCAACATTCCTTCGCCTCGGTCTGGTTGGAGTTCAAATCCCAGTTTTTTACAGAGGCTCTGCATCTTGTAGTTGCTATTGAGAATGTAGCCGACGATCGCATCTAATTTCTCTTCCCGACCAATTTGCAGCAGCCGCCTCAATAATTCTGTTCCCAAACCGCGCTGCTGATAGCTATCGCTAACGATCAGGGCAAATTCGGCTTCGTTTGTGCCGTGGAGTTTGCTCAGACGCGCTACTCCCAAAATCCGGTGTTCAGAGGTTTCCGGGTCAAGACGATCGGCTACTAAAACCATTTCGCGATCGTAGTCAATAAAACAAATCCGGGTCAAACGTTCGTGAGCGATGCGGTGCTTTAATTTTACCATGTGAGCGTAGCGCAAATACACGCTCTCTTCGGAAAGTTCTTGGTGGAACAGCACCATCAGCGGCTCATCTTCTGGGCGAATCGGACGGATCGTGATGGGACGATCGCCGTTAGCTGACCAGGTTTGAACGTATTGCGTAGGATAGGGGCGAATCGCGGGTAAAATGGGGTTTTCTGTTGTCTTGAGAACAACGCGGGCATCAAGAGCGATCGCACCTTCAGGAGAAACCAACAGCGGATTAATATCGAGCTCGGAAATTAGAGGTTGCTCTACAATCAGTTGACTGAAACGAACTAATAACTGTTCGAGTTGTACCAGGTCAATTGCCGATCGACCGCGCACTCCTTGCAAAGCTTTATAGATGCGCGTTTGCTCCATCATCCGCCGCGCTAGGGTGGTATTTAAAGGCGGAAGTGCCAGCGATCGATCTTGAAAGACTTCCACTAATTGTCCGCCAGAACCAAACAGCATCACCGGCCCGAATTGGGGGTCGATACTGCTACCCAAAATTAGTTCATAGCCTTCCAAATTCACCATCGGCTGCACGGTTACGCCGAGAAACGCTGCGGGATCGATTGCCCGCACCCGATCGGATATCCCCTCAAAGGCACTAATTACAGCCTTAGCATCGCCTAAATTTAGTTGTACTCCCCCCACCTCAGTTTTGTGAGTAATCGTCTCAGAATGGAGTTTTAGCACCACTGGATAGCCGAGGCGACCGGCAATTTCCACAGCTTCGGCCGCACTCGCTGCAATTTCTGTCGCTACGGTTGGAATGCCATAGGCTGCCAGCAACTGTTTTGATTCGTACTCGGTTAATAGAGTGCGATTGTTTTGGCGGGCGGCAGTCAAAATCTTCGCAGCAGTCGCACACCCGGAAGTCTCGATTTCGCAATCAGCGGGGAGAGAGGGCGTTTCGTAGATCGCGCGCAGGTTGTATGTGTACCGCCACATATAGTTGAATAACCTGACGGCGGTATCGGGATAGGGGAAAGTCGGAATATTTGCCTGATTGAGAATTTGCGTTCCCGCTGACACTTCCACACCGCCCATCCAGCTTGCTAATAAGGGCTTTCCGAGTTTGCTGTAAGACTTGAGTTTTTCTGCGGTTTGGGTGGGATTTGTCATCGCTTGTGGCGTTAGGATGACCAGCAATCCGTCACTATTGGGATCGGGAGCGACAACTTCTAGAGTTTTGGCGTAAAGATCGCTACTAGCATCGCCCAAAATATCGATCGGGTTGTGATGACTCCACTGAGGCGGCAAAAACTCATCAAGCTGCTGCAGCGTCTCCGGTGCCAGATCTGCCAGGGCACCGCCGTCGCTAATTAAGGCATCAGTGGCGATCGCCCCTGGGCCTCCGGCATTGGTGACGATCGATAGGCGGTTGCCCTGCGGTCGCGGTTGCTTGGCCAGAATTTCTGCCATGTCAAACAAATCGGAAATCGTATGTACCCGCAACGCGCCACAGCGGCGGAAAGCAGCGTTAAGCACGTCATCGCTGCCGGTCAAAGCTCCCGTATGGGAAGCGGCGGCTTGGGCGGCGGCGGCGGTACGTCCTACCTTGAGTACGATAATTGGTTTGTCGATCGCCACGGGGCGGGCGGCGGACAGGAACGAACGAGCATCACCCATAGATTCCATGTACAAAACGATACTGTGGGTATGGGGATCGTCTCCGAAATACTCGATCAGATCGCCCCAACCGACATCGAGCATAGAGCCGATCGACACGAAAGCGCTAAAACCGACATTTTCTCCCAAACTCCAGTCGAGAATCGAAGTACAGAGGGCGCCGCTTTGACTGATGAAGGCGACGTTACCCGGACGGGCGATCGTACCTGCAAAAGTAGCATTGAGCCCCAGCACAGGATTCATCACGCCGAGGCAATTTGGGCCGATAATCCGCATTCCGCCCCGACGCGCCTCGGCCATAACTTGCTGTTCTAAAGCCTCCCCAGCCGCACCAATCTCTTTAAAGCCAGCAGAAACAATAATTGCCCCTTTCACCCCAGCAGCGATACATTCGCGGATCACTTGCGGCACCCCAGCAGCAGGCGTAGCAATCACCGCCAGATCCACTCTTTCCGGGACGCTAGCAATGTCAGGATAAGACTTGAGTCCCAAGACGCTGCGGCGCTGCGGATTCACCGGAAAAACTGTTCCGCCAAACGGATTCCGAATCAAGTTCCACAGGAGAGTTCGTCCGACGCTTCCTTCTCTCTCTGTTGCGCCGATTACAGCCACGGACTGAGGTTTAAAAATTCGATCGAGCGGATGGCGCTGTTCTTTCCAAATATCGTGAGCCGGATCGCTCGCAGTGCTTTGATTTCTTGAATTTATCTGCATAATACCCTACTTCAATTAATCAGCAATTAATATTGCTCTGCTTTCGATAAAACTTTTGGCATCAAATCAGAACTATTTTTCTGCTATTCTTCTGCTTTTTATTCCTCTTCTTCTGGTCTTCGCGGTTCGCGACCAAAAATCTCATTGCGGGTTTCCGACCGACCCGCCCTTAAACAACATTTCCGTTGTCAAAGTGTTAGTTCGGAATCCCATTTTGTCAGAGCTTCCTCAAACATCCCAGAGGATGTTCTGCATACTATCTATCTTAATTCTTCCCACAGAATTAGGAAGTCAAGTTTTGTAACAAAGAGCGAACAGGCTATTTAAAATATTGAGATTAAATATATAGTAGATATAGCGGTAGAAAAATAAAAAGTCTATCGCTAACAAAAGATTGAGGTGAAAGGAAGCTATGTTAGTACAATGGCACGGCTTTACTGAAGGCAACTGGACAAAGGAAGTCAACGTCAGAGACTTCATTCAAAAGAATTACACCCCCTACGAAGGGAATGCAGAATTTCTCACAGCACCAACCGAAAAAACCCAGCAGCTTTGGCAAAAAGTTCTGGAATTAATGAAGCAAGAGCGCGAAAAAGGTGTATTGGATGTTGATACAAAAGTTCCCACATCTATCACCGCTCATGCAGCAGGATACATCGATCGCGACTTAGAACAAATAGTAGGTTTGCAAACAGATCGACCTTTGAAACGCGCGATTATGCCCTTTGGCGGGATTCGCGTTGTCAAAGCAGGTTTAGAAGCTTACGGCTATCAGCTAGACCCGCAAACTGAAGAAATATTTACGAAATATCGCAAAACTCACAACGATGGTGTATTCGATGTTTACACGCGCTCGATGCGTCTGGCGAGACGTTCTGGTATCATCACAGGTTTGCCAGATGCCTACGGACGCGGGCGGATCATCGGTGACTACCGGCGCGTTGCTTTGTACGGTGTCGATCGCCTAATTGATGATAAAAAAACACAGCAAGAATCCCTCGAACTAGAGGCGATGGACGAAGCAACAATTCGCTTGCGCGAAGAGTTATCCGAGCAAATTCGGGCATTGTTTGAGTTAAAAGAAATGGCTGCTAGCTACGGCTTTGATATTGGCCGTCCGGCGGCAAATGCACGAGAAGCTGTCCAGTGGGTGTATTTTGGCTACTTGGGAGCAGTGAAAGAACAAAACGGGGCAGCGATGTCTCTCGGCCGCGTATCGACGTTTTTAGACATTTATTTCGGGCGCGATTTGCAAAGCGGCGCGAGTTCAGAACAAGAATTGCAAGAACTGATCGACCATTTTGTAATGAAACTCCGCATGGTGCGGTTTTTGCGAACTCCCGACTATAACGAGCTGTTTTCTGGCGATCCAACTTGGGTAACAGAGGCGATCGGCGGTATCAGCGATGACGGTAGAACATTGGTAACTCGCAACAGTTTCCGATTCTTGCACACCCTCTCAAACCTCGGTACTGCACCAGAACCAAATCTCACCGTTTTGTGGTCGGAAAACTTGCCGGAAAACTTCAAACAATTCTGTGCGAAGGTATCCAGCGAGACGAGTTCGATTCAGTACGAAAACGACGATTTGATGCGCCCTCAATACGGCGATGATTACGCGATCGCCTGTTGTGTTTCTGCGATGCGAATTGGCAAGCAAATGCAGTTTTTCGGCGCGCGAGTTAACTTGGCCAAGACTTTGCTCTATGCGATTAACGGCGGTAAAGATGAGAAGTCCGGCGACCAAATCGCGCCGCAGTTCCCAGCGATTACTACCGAATATCTCGATTATGACGAGGTAAGAGCGCGGTTCCAAGAAATGATGGCGTGGTTGGCAAAAACGTATATCAATACGCTGAATGTCATTCACTACATGCACGACAAATACTGCTACGAACGGCTAGAAATGGCACTGCACGATCGCGATGTTTACCGGACAATGGCCTGCGGAATTGCGGGACTGTCTGTGGTGGCGGACTCGCTCTCGGCGATTAAACACGCTAAAGTTAAAGTGCTTCGCAACGAGCAAGGTTTGGCCGTAGATTACTCGATCGAAGGAGAATATCCAAAATACGGCAATAATGACGATCGCGCAGACAGTCTGGCCATCGAACTCGTGCAAAGGTTCATGAACGAAATTCGCCAGCACAAAACCTACCGCTGCGCTGTAGCGACTCAATCGGTACTGACGATTACTTCTAACGTAGTGTACGGCAAAAAAACTGGTAGCACTCCCGACGGACGTAAAGCAGGCGAACCCTTTGCTCCCGGTGCTAATCCGATGCACGGTCGAGATTCCTGCGGGGCGATCGCATCCTTATCTTCTGTAGCGAAACTGCCTTACAGTGATTGTCAAGATGGCATATCGAATACTTTTTCGATTCTACCGCAGGCCTTGGGCAGAATGGAGAGCGATCGGACTAATAACCTAGTTGGTCTTTTAGACGGTTACTTCCACGATGGCGGCCATCACATCAATGTTAACGCGCTCGATCGGCAAACATTACTAGATGCGATGGAACATCCGGAAAACTACCCCCAGCTAACAATTCGCGTCTCCGGTTATGCGGTTAATTTCATCAAACTTACCCGCGAACAGCAATTAGATGTGATTAAACGGACTTTCCACGAACGTGTCTAAATCCCAGCAGAAAAAACTCGGCGATTGAAACCGCTCAAGAGTCAAACTTTCATCCGAACAGAGGGGGAATGAAGAAGCTGTTAAATGATTAACCTCAATCCCCCCTAGCCTTAAGAAAGGGAGAACCAGAAACTCTCGAACTCCCCCTTCTTAAGGGAGATGCCAGGGGGAGCGAGCCGAGGCTCTAAACGAGAGATCCGAAACTTTTCAGGCTATTGTTAACCCCGCCCTCCCGCTCCTCCCTACTCTCAAAATCCCAACAAACAGCAAATTAAATGTCTGGAATTGGTCGCATTCACTCAATCGAAACTTTTGGTACCGTAGACGGCCCCGGAATCCGGTTTATCGTCTTCACCCAAGGCTGTCCGTTACGCTGTCTGTACTGTCACAATCCCGACTGTCGCAACTCCCACGATGGTAAAGAAGTAACCGTCGATTATTTAATCGAGCAAATTACAAAATGTAAATCATACCTGCGGAAAGGAGGCGTTACCGTCAGCGGCGGCGAACCGTTGATGCAGCCGGATTTTGTCAGAGAAATCTTTAGTCGCTGCCATCAAATGGGCTTGCATACAGCCCTAGACACATCAGGATTCTGTCTTTTAGAAGTTGCTAAACCGGTTCTGGAAATGACCGATCTGGTTTTATTGGACATCAAATCCTACATTCCCGAACTGTATTACAAAGTCACCAACGTTTCGATCGAGCCTACTTTAGCAATGGCGAAATATCTCAGCGAAATTGGCAAACCGACGTGGATTCGCTTCGTTCTAGTTCCTCACCTCACCGATGACATCGAAAACATAGAAAAACTAGCGGACTTCATTGCCAATCTGACCAACGTAGAAAAAGTAGAAGTCTTACCATTTCATAAAATGGGAGAATACAAATGGGAACAATTAAAACTGGATTACGAACTCAAAGATACACCTCCAGCTTCACCGGAACTCGTCCAACAAACAGTTGAGATTTTTCGCAGAATCGGGGTAAATGCGATCGGAGCAAGCGGTATATAATTAATGAAAATACATCGTGCAAAAAACACAAACTATCTTGAAATCATCTGCGCTGCTCTGCGTTAATCTGCGGTTCCCCTACCGCTCAAAAAGTTAGGCAATAATTATCTCAAAAAATCACTGAGGAGAAAAGACATGAAAGTTACCAATGTAGAAGAATTAGAAGTGCTAATTCAAAAAGTGAAAGCAGCCCAAGCTGAATTTGCCACCTACACTCAAGAACAAGTCGATCGCATATTCAAGCAAGCAGCTTTAGCCGCTAATGCCGCCCGCATTCCCCTAGCCAAAGCAGCAGTCAAAGAATCGGGAATGGGAGTCATCGAAGATAAAGCAATCAAAAATCATTTTGCCTCAGAAATGATTTATAACAAATACAAAAACGACAAGACTTGCGGTATCATCGAGTCCGATCGGCATTTTGGCTACGAACGCATTGCCGAACCCGTGGGAGTGCTGGCGGGAATCGTTCCTGTAACTAACCCGACTTCCACCACCATCTTTAAATCTTTAATCGCGATCAAGACGAGAAATGGCATTATATTTTCGCCCCATCCCCGCGCCAAATCCTGCACGGCTGCGGCGGCAAAAATCATCCTCGATGCTGCTGTAGCGGCCGGAGCACCGCCGGATATTATTGGGTGGATTGATGAGCCAACTGTGCCGCTTTCCCAAGCTTTGATGCAGCACCCCGATATCAAACTAATTTTGGCAACTGGCGGGCCGGGAATGGTAAAAGCTGCCTACTCTTCAGGACATCCCTCCCTCGGTGTCGGCGCGGGAAATACTCCCGCCATCATCGATGAAACCGCCCACATCCAAATGGCTGTCAGCTCAATTTTGCTCAGCAAAACTTTCGACAACGGCACGATTTGTGCTTCGGAACAATCGGTGATTGTTGTGGATGAGGTGTACGATGCCGTGCAACTAGAATTTATCAAGCGCGGTGCTTATTTCCTCAATGCAGAAGAACGGGAAAAAGTGCGGCAGGTAATCTTAATTGATGGGCGATTGAATGCCGAGATTGTCGGACAATCGGTGCAAAAGGTGGCGCAGATTGCTGGTTTTACAGTGCCGTCAAACATCAGGGTTTTGATTGGAGAAGTGGAGGCGGTTGGTAAAGAAGAACCCTTTGCTTGTGAAAAACTTTCGCCGATTCTCGCCATGTACCGCGCCAAGGACTTTACTGAAGCGGTAGACAAAGCGGAAGCGCTGATAATTTTTGGCGGACACGGACATACTTCTGTACTCTATACCGCCCCCCACAATCAGAACCACATTCGTTATTTTGAAGGCAAAGTAGAGACTTCGCGGGTGCTGATTAATACGCCTTCTTCTCAAGGTGCGATCGGCGATTTGTACAATTTCCGCCTCGATCCCTCCCTTACCCTCGGTTGCGGTAGCTGGGGCGATAATTCCATTTCTGTCAACGTGACACCCCATCACCTGCTCAATATCAAAACCGTAGCAGAACGGCGCGAGAATATGCTCTGGTTCCGCATTCCTCCCAAGATTTATTTTAAGTCGGGCTGTCTTCCTGTAGCTTTGAGGGATCTTGCAGGTAAGAAACGTGCTTTGATCGTGACGGATAAACCTTTGTTTGAGTTGGGATTGACTAAGGAAGTCACAGATAGTTTGGAAGAAATCGGCATCGATCACTACACATTTTACGATGTGGAACCCGATCCTTCGCTTGCTACTGTTCGCAAAGGTTTAGAAATCTGCAATAGTTTCCATCCAGATGTGATTGTTGCCTTTGGTGGTGGGTCGCCGATGGATGCTGCTAAAGTAATGTGGCTGATGTACGAGCATCCAGAAATTGAGTTTGAAGGATTGGCGATGCGGTTTATGGATATTCGCAAGCGGGTATACGAACTGCCGCCTTTGGGCTCGAAGGCAATTATGGTGGCAATTCCAACTACTTCGGGAACGGGTTCGGAAGTCACGCCTTTTGCGGTTGTTACGGATGAACGATCGGGGATTAAGTATCCGCTTGCAGATTATGCTCTGACTCCGAGTATGGCGATCGTCGATCCAGAACTTACACTGAATATGCCCCGGAAACTGACTGCTTACGGCGGCATTGATGCGCTAACCCACGCTTTAGAAGCTTATGTTTCTGTGTTGGCTTCTGAGTATACAAATGGTTTGGCTTTAGAAGCGATTCGTTTGCTGTTTAAATACCTGCCCAGCGCTTACAAAAATGGTGCGAACGATCCGAAAGCGCGGGAGAAAGTACATTATGCTGCTACGATCGCCGGCATGGCATTTGCCAACGCTTTTCTGGGGGTTTGTCACTCAATGGCTCACCAATTAGGTTCAACTTGCCACGTCCCTCACGGTTTAGCGAATGCGCTGATGATTTCCCATGTAATTCGCTACAATGCAACGGATGTTCCGTTCAAACAAGCGATTTTTTCTCAAAACAAGTATCCTAACAGCAAGTGGCGTTATGCTCGAATTGCGGACTATCTGAATTTGGGCGGCGATACAGAAGATGAAAAAGTTGAGAAGTTGATCGCAGCGGTGGAAGATCTCAAGCGTCAGGTAGATATTCCTAGCACGATTCAGGAGGCTCTTGCCAGTCAGGGAATGAGTGATGATTTCTTTTTTGCTCGCGTTGAGGAAATGGCCGATCGCGCTTTTGACGATCAGTGTACCGGAGCGAACCCCCGCTATCCGCTGATTGAAGATTTAAAGCAACTTCTGCTGCAAGCGTATTCTGACGGCGACACTTCTTTTGTCGATCGAGTGTTAACTGTAGTTTAATCGCCGCGGTGCCATAGATTTATCCAGAAAAGCCTGTCAATGGGGGGCAGGATGCCTAACCCCTACTCCCCACAGTTTCTGGAGAAATCTAACGCAGGGCCCGGCGGTGAAAATAAACCCCGAAGCGGATCGAAATACCAAGTAGGGGTTAAAAAATTCTGAAATTGTGTTATAATTTTATCGGTAACTCTTTTACGAATTTTGTAGTTTCAGTGGCTGTTCGCGCGATGACCTCTTCACCAACCATAGCACCCGTTCGATCGAGTCAAGTTACCCGCAAACCTTATCCCAACTATCGGGTAATAGTTCTTAACGACGACTTCAACACATTCCAGCACGTTGTGGAATGTTTGACGAAATACATTCCAGGGATGACGAGCGATCGGGCTTGGAAACTCGCCAACCAAATCCACCACGAAGGCCAGGCCACCGTCTGGGTTGGCCCGCAAGAGCAAGCAGAACTTTATCATATGCAATTGAGCCGTGCTGGACTGACAATGGCTCCGCTAGAGTCAGCTTGAAAAGAGTGTAGAAGGCCCGAAAGTTCGATCGATTTTTTGTCGGTAATTAATGGGAATTTAATAGGATGTCCGGTGAGGCGACGGAGACTGGCGTTAAGAGGCGATCGTAATTTTGCCAATCATCCCCGCCTCTGTATGTCCGGCTACCGTACAGCGCAGGTTGTAACTTCCCGATTTCATGGGAACAAACACCCATTCTGCCATAGCGCCCGGTTTAAGTTCCAATTCGTGAATCGCTCCTTTAATTTCCACATTACCAGCTTCAACTTTTTGAGTCCAACTCGCATCAGCAAAGTTTTTGGCAGTGAAATAATGTTTCTGCGAACTGGGATTTTTTAGCACTAATTTATAGCGTTTTCCCGATTCAAATTCTAGCAAATTGGGAAAAAATTTGAGTTCCCCAGCTTCGTTACCCAAACTAACAGTAATTTCGGTGACAGGTTGGCGAGACAAATCACCGGCAGCACTAGCAATTGCCGCCGGCACCAAGATTGTCCCCAAACACAAAATTAGTCCCAAAATCACCTTGAGAGCTTGTTGTAACCGCTCGCTGCGGTAAAATTCACCTAATTGCAAACCGAGTAAATTGCTCATGGTTGTTCAGACTACTGTTAACTGTTAACTATTAACTGACTGCTGACTGCTGACTAATGACTGATGACTTAATTCGATCGCCAAACTTCATCCCAAGGCCCGCCCCCAACCTCCAAACCCGATAAAGAACTTTGAGCCTCCAAGATAATTCTAGAACGCTGCTTGCCATTTTTGTCAACATTTCCCCCCAACAACTCTCGCAGTTGCAAGCGCAATTCGCCGTGCGTCGTATCCCGGCAGCAAAAAGCCATGCCTTTTTCTGTAGGAGTTCGCACATAAGTACCAAGATTGTTTGTAGTGCCAATCAACTCAACTTCAAATTGGCTGTTTCTAGCCTGCATTTTCCAGCTTCCCCAAGGCTCAATATTCCAGCTAACTTGCGAATTCCAAGGTACAAATTCGTAAAATTTGCCTCGGTAATGCAGACAAATCATTGCTACCGATTCCATCCACCACAGCACGCCCCGCTTGCCGCCGCCAGCAGTTAAAGCTAAATCCTTTTCGCCTTGAAAACAATTGCAATTAATCCAAAACCACTTTTGCGGAAAAGCACCGCCCCAGTTTTTTTCGCTGTAAGCGGGAGCATCTTTGAATTCGTAGCGTTGGCCGTTCCAATCAATCCAGCCCGTGGCTAAACCGTGAGCCATTAAAATTTGCCATCCAGGCTCAAAGACGGGCAGAAAAGATAGCATTCCCGCCGTAGACTTCTGGATTTCTTCAGAGTTTCCCCAGCCGTAAATAGGTTGAATTTCGTACTGCCAAAAACAGCGACTGCCGCTTCCAGGATCGTGCAGATAACCTTGATTCAAAGTAGCCGTAGCTTGATAGCCTTCTTCGACGCGGCTGTCGAATATTTGCGGTTCTAAATAGTCGGCTTTAATTTGTAAATCTGTTTTGCCCCAATGCCCCAAACCCAACCTTTCTCGGTGCGCCCAAAACTTATTTACATCGGGGAAGGTGCGGCACAAATAGCTATCTTTCGGGCCGAGAATTTGAGCTGCACCGCCGCTGTAAGGTTGACCGCATCTGGGGTCTTCGATGGAATACATGAATGCAAAGGATTGTCCGTGAATCGGTAATGTTATTCGATAGTACCAACCTTCAAAAAAGCGGCGGGAACTGCCGTCCCAGTGGTAGCCGCTGTGGGGAGTTTCAATAGTTTTGAGTTTTGAAAGTGAATTTGACATAAAATTACCAAGAGCAAGATTTTAATAGTTGTAAATTGTGAGTTTAGAGAGAAAATCAGGAGGCAGAAGTAAAAGTAAAAATGCACTAATTACCCATTACCAATTACTCGCTACCAATCTGTCACGGCTTGACTAAGCTGTTGTGCATTTAAATTGAATGTCAAAAAATAATCTAAGTCTTGTGGGGTGCGCCAGAAAGCCCGCCCTGAATATGCAATTTAAATGCGTGACAGCTTACTGCGTAAAGTTTTTTTTAAGGTCAACTAATTTTACGGGATTTTAGATGCTGACACAAATTGACTCTTGCCTGCGCTGAGTGGACTCCCCACGATCGCCCGCCGGTGATTCAACCGCGAGCAAAATCGGTACTATTAGCCCTTTGTCGGCGGGCTAATTGTTTTTGATCGATCGCCCCTCAACCAAGATGACTGTCGCCTCAGTCTTTGAAGCTGCTTGTCATCAACTTACTCTGGTTTGAGCTTCCGGCCGCGCCCGATTGCCTGTAACTCACCCCGATCGATTGCCGTGCGATCGAACGCAAGAACCTCTCAACCCCAAATTTTACTGTACCTCATACACCTGCAATCTGCTGTATGTTCCATTAAAAAGAAACTGACTATCGGACAACAGACCGGACGATGGCATCGCGTCAGAACAAATTTGGTAAACAGAAGTGAGCTCTTGCAATGAGTAATTAGGTGTTCAAAATAGTGCTTGCTACAATACTCATACGCTTTTCTTCAGCTATTACGCCGTGAGCAAGAGGCTTAACCTGAGCAAGGACACCAACATTTTTGAAATATTCCTGAAACTGAAAGCCTGTGTAGACGAGTATTTCCCCAATGTCAAGCGTTACCATTTGAGGTTCAGTAGCGCCTTCAGGCTGGATCATTAAATTGGATGTAGGCCCTATAATGCTTTGGATAAAGCTCTTGTCCCGATGCAACTCTAGTATCACTTTTTCCCGATAATAAGTCGGTTTGATTTGGAGAATACACGAAAGATGTGAATTGGGATCTAAGTAACTTCTCAACTCTTCAAGCAGAGGAGAATTTATGTGACGGTTAACAAACTGTGCAATATCATATCCTTGGTTATGAGGCAATTTTTCAACTTCAGGTAGGCTTTCTGGGTTCACATTATTCTCAGGTACAAAGAATCCATCTCTGTCACCTGAATAGAATTTTTTAGAATTGTAGTATTCCAGGGGAAACTTTTTAGCCTCATAGATATCGTCATATACTGTTTGAGGCCAGTAACCTGCCAGATATCCTGAACTCCGAAAAACATAATCGCCCGACTTAAACAAGTCTCTCTCCCGATCTGGTCTTTCAAAAAATTTTCGCATTCCCTCACGAAATAAAACGATATTTTGATGCAATATCTCTAAATCACTTGGATTTACGACTGTTTTCAAGTAATCTTGTCTTAAAATTACGTAGCTTTGCTCGATAAACTGTTGAAACTTCATGCTAATTCTCTCCCGATCCGCTGTATAGTGTTGTGTTTTTAAGGGGAAAACTAAATATTGGCAGCCAATAATCCTGATTTTGCGATTTCAGTTCCCCTCTCTTCAGTTAGCTTTTCTGTATGTTGGCTCGCTTTGTGCCGATCGTGGCTTTATAGTATAGGGGGCGTCCGTCCATGTGAAATCGATGCTGATAGTCATGCCTCTGAGCAATCTCAAAAATGTCCGTTTCCGCTACCCAAGGATGCCGTGCCACAAAAGAAGCCTCGCCTTTCTCCTCCCAGCCTTCTTTCTGCACGTTGAAGGCAATCCAGCCATTGGGTGCTATCAGGTTAAATGCGGTAGCCAAGCCTAAAGCAGGAATGTGATTAGACGAGAGTGCGGAAGCACAAACCAGACAATTAAACCCTCGGCTGCTTAGAGTGTCCAGTGCCTTTTCGCTTAAATTGGTCAGATCTTCAACGTAGTAATTCTCGTAAACTCCTAGACATTCGCGTTTTGCTGCTTGGGCAGCTTCTGGAAGAATGTCAATTCCAGTCATTGATTTCACCCCCAAATCTGCTAGAGCTTGGCCTAGCATTCCACTTCCTGCCCCAACTTCTAGCACTATCAAATCTTTAACATCGCCGCCAGCTTTGGTGACTAGATCTATCAGTAAAGAAGACAGTACGATATGGGATTTAGCCTGCAACTTTTCCATTAAATATTCGTACAGATGTGGAATCCGATAAATTTGAGCATAGTCGTGTAATCTCAGCTTGCCTTCTTTTCCATTTTGGCTTAACCAAAAGAATTCTTCCTGGATGGGTAAGTTCCGAACAATTTCGGTTTCTGGGAGTTGAATCTCAAAATCCACTTTCTGCATATGTGTGTCGAATGTTACTGTTGATTGAGTTAGAAATTATTAACCGATGAAAGATCGGGGTGAAATGATATCATGTCCGGTAACACGACCGTAATCAAATATCTGTAGATACTTTACACGTAAGGTCTCTCCATTATAGGTATTATGGGTAAGCTCCCGGACATGATATTGAGTCAAGAAAAATTTTTGAAAAGTCGTGTGGCTGTGGTAACGGACCGTGCCTCTGGAATAGGCAGGGCTATGGCTCTCGCTTTTGCTGAAGCTGGGGCTGATGTAGCGCTATCGCACTGCTAGCAAAAATCCATACAAAGACGAAATTGAAGCACTGGGAGTTAGGGCACTTCCGATGAACCTTGATGTCACATCAACCCACTTAGGATCGCGAATTAAATAATTTACACTCTTGAAAGTGGGGTTGGCGTCCCGCCCCCCCTTTCTTTCTGGACGGGCGGGACGCCCATCCCACAAGAAAATCACGCATTGTAAGTTATTTAATTCTCATTCCTTAGTCAAAGCTGGGTACTGGTACTGGGTGGAATGGCACTAAGAAAAGTGTAAATCCTTGGTGTTCCTGGCTTTGGAGTGTGAGGTTGCAGGTTCGAGTGTGGGGAATTAAGAATTTGAATTTAACGAACAAGAAACTTTTCGTGAAATTTATGAATAGTTTTTGTATCCATCAACTGTTTGAGGTACAGGTAGAACGAACGCCAGAAGCCATAGCTGTGGTTTTTGAAGATGAGCAGCTAACTTACCGAGAGCTAAATCAGCGATCGAATCAACTTGCACACTACCTGCGAGGCTTGGGAGTTAGACCAGAGGTGCTGGTGGGCATTTGCTTGGAGCGATCGCTTAATCTAGTCGTTGGGCTCTTGGCAATCCTGAAAGCTGGTGGGGCTTACGTTCCATTAGATCCCACCTATCCGGTAAAACGTCTAGCCTTCATGGTAGAAGATGCCCAATTACCAATAATCTTGACTCAGGAAAAGTTGGCAACGGGACTGCTAGATTTCGCCACACCGGCGTCGCCCCATCCTAACAGCAAAAAGCTAAAGCTGCTCTGCCTAGATAACACAGAAGAGGCGCGGTTTGAAAACAGTTTCGAGAATCCAGACAGCGGGGTAATAGATGAAAATTTAGCCTACGTCATTTACACCTCAGGCTCTACTGGTAAGCCTAAAGGAGTTGAGATAACCCACAAATCTGCGGTCAACTTCTTAAATTCCATGCGCCTTTCTCCGGGACTGACCCAACAAGATACCCTTGTTGCCGTCACCACCATATCCTTTGATATTGCGGTACTAGAAATTTACTTGCCCTTGATTACTGGCGCACGCCTTGTGTTGGCAAGTCATGAAGTTGCTACAGACGCAGCACAACTGATAAAACTGCTGAGAAAATCTGATGCTAACGTTATGCAAGCCACTCCAGCAACGTGGCGAATGTTGCTAGAAGCTGGGTGGGGTGGCAACAAAAAATTGAAAATTCTCTGCGGTGGGGAAAGCTTATCGCGAGAGTTAGCCAATCAGTTGCTAGAAAAAAGTCACAGCCTGTGGAACCTCTACGGCCCCACAGAGGCTACCGTATGGTCAGCTATCCACCAAGTGCAATCAGGAGATAGCCCAGTTCCCATCGGATATCCCATTGCCAACACCCAAATTTATCTGTTCCAAGAATCGGGTCAGCTAGCTCCCTTCGGCATCCCAGGTGAATTACATATCGGTGGAGTTGGTGTTGCACGAGGCTACCTCAACCGCAGCAAACTGACTAACGAGAAGTTTATTCTCAACCCATTTACCCAAGAACCAGATTCGCGCCTGTACAAAACTGGCGACTTGGCTCGCTATTTACCAGATGGCACCATTGAATTCCTCGGTCGCATAGACAACCAAGTGAAAATTCGCGGCTTCCGCATCGAACTTGGAGAAATTGAAGCCTTACTTAATCAACACCCTGCCGTGAAGCAAGCTGTCGTTATTGCTAGGGAAGATGTAGCCAACGACAAAGGCTTGGTGGCTTATGTTCGGCTCCACCCATCCCCACCCGAAGAAGTACAAGAGTTAGAAACTAACAGCCCGGACGAGCAAACAGAGCAGTGGCAGAAAATCTGGGATGAAACCTACAGCAAGACAGATGCAGATGGGGATGGAACATTCCATATCGGCGGCTGGAACGATAGCTATACAGGTTTGCCGCTGGCGGAAATCCAGGTGCGGGAATGGGTCGAGCTGACTGTGGAACGCATTCTCTCCTTGCTACCCAAGCGCTTGCTGGAAATAGGTTGTGGTACGGGTCTGCTGCTGTTTCGCATCGCTCCCTACTGTCAGCATTACTGTGGCACGGATATTTCTGCTGAGGCAATTCGTTACATTGAGCAGCAGGTTAGCAGTAGCGTTTTAGCGCAATCAGTGATACTGAAACAAAGCGCCGCAGACGGATTGGAGGGCATAGATACTGAAGCCTTTGACGCCGTGGTGATTAATTCGGTAATCCAGTATTTTCCAAGTATTGAATATTTGGTGAAGGTATTAGAAAAAGTCGTAAAATTATTGCAGTCAGAAGGCTGCATTTTTATTGGGGACGTGCTCAGCTTCCCGTTGCTAGAAGCTTTCCATACCTCCGTTCAGCTACATCAGGCTCCTGCCTCTCTATCTACAGTCGCGCTACATGAACGCATCCAGCAACGCATCGCCGAAGAAAAGAAACTGACTGTCAACCCAGCTTTTTTCATAGCACTCCAGCAGCATCTACCCCAGATTAGTCGTGTGGAAATTCAGCTCAAGCGGGGGCGCTATCAAAATGAGCTGACTCGATATCGTTATGATGTAGTTCTCTATGTGGGTAAAAAGACCTCTGTCGCGATCGCCGAGCCGTTAGAGTTAGACTGGCAGTACGATAACTTAACATTGGCTACTGTCCGAGAGCGAGTCAGAGAAACCAATCCAGAGAGGTTAAGAATTACGCGCATTCCCAACGCACGGATTTGGGCAGATGTTCAGGCGATAAAATTGCTAACTAGCGCTAATCCTCCCCAGACTGTAGGTGAGTTGCGATCGCAAATCCAGGTAGCAGGAATAGAACCAGAAGATTGGTGGTCTTTGCAGTCCGAACTCCCTTATACGATCTACACTACTTGGTCTGGAGACGGTGCCAACGGCTGCTATGACGTGGTGTTTGTGCGACAAGGAATAGAAACAACGGTAGACGAGGTAGTTCCTGCCATCACTGCACCACCAGAGTTCCAAGCTTGGAGTGCCTATGCCAATAACCCAATGCAGAGCAAGGAAGCGCTGGTGCCAAAGCTGCGGAACTTCCTCAAACAGAAGCTGCCGGATTACATGATTCCCTCCGCTTTTGTCTTTTTGGAGGCTCTACCCCTAACTCCTAATGGTAAGGTGGACAGGCGATCGCTCCCAGCACCCACCCACGACAGACCGATTTTGGAGCAAGAGTTTGCCACACCCAATAGCCCAGTCGAGAAGCAGTTGGCTGATATCTGGGTTAAAGTGCTAAACGTCCATCCAGTCGGTGTTCGGGACAACTTCTTTGAGTTGGGAGGACATTCCCTACTGATAATGCAGTTGCTCTCCCAAGTGAAAGATGCTTTTGGAGTCAATTTACCCCTGCATTCCCTGTTTGAGAACCCTACGGTTATCGGTATGGTGCAAGCGATAGCCGAATATACGTCGCAGTTCCCTATTGAATCCTTCCATCACTCAGGCGTAGCAACTCCTCTAGAAGGGATAACGGTCAAAGATTTGCAACGGGAAGCGGTTCTAGATCCCAGCATCCGCCCTGTAGCCAACACAGGTGCGGCTGTAACTGAGCCAAATGCTATTTTCTTAACGGGAGCAACTGGTTTTTTGGGAGCATTTTTACTTGAAGAACTTCTTGGACAAACCAAGAATAAAGTTTATTGCCTGGTTCGGAACTGCAAAACTGAAGCACAAGCCAAGCAAAAAATCCAAAAAAACCTGCAACGCTATTTACTGGGACATTTACTGGAAAATGAGAACCTCAACTCCCGGATTATTCCCGTACTTGGCGATTTATCCCAGCCGCTTTTGGGACTAGACGAGCAACAGTTTTACCAGCTAGCTAGCGAAATTGATATTATTTATCACGCTGGGGCTGATGTAAATATACTTTATCCCTACACTGCCGTGCGATCGACTAACGTGCAGGGGACTCAGGAAATTTTGAGATTAGCCAGTCTTAGCAAACTCAAACCCGTACATTACATTTCATCCCTTGGTGTGTTTGAATCTAGTGGCTATTCGGAGGAGAAAAAGCGCATCCAAGAAGCAGATAACCTCAATGATTGTGAAGTGGTCTATGGTGGCTACTGTCAAAGTAAATGGGTGGCAGAAAAAATGCTGCAAACTGCGCGATCGCGAGGAATTCCAGTTAGTATATACCGCCCCGGAATGATTAGCTGCCACAGCCAAACGGGTGCTTCTAATACTGAGGATATTCTGTCCCGCCTGATCGAGCAGTTTATCCAGCAAGGCACTGCACCTGACTTAGATATAACGATAGATATGACACCTGTAGACTATGTGAGCAAAGCCATTGTCTATCTATCAAAGCAGAAAGAATCTCAGGGGCAGGTCTTTCATTTAGTTAATCCTCAGTCTTTACACTTGAGCCAACTCATCAAAGAAATTCTTACTCTTGGCTATTCCATCAAACAACTAGAATATGTCCAGTGGCAATCCAATTTGAGAAATCTCGCTATGAGTTCCCAAGAGACGGCGTTGGGTATTATGTTGCCTCTTTTCAGTGAAAAAATTACTGGAACGGAGTTAAGCTATCTGGAACTCTGCTCCATCGGGTTACAGTTTGACTGCCAAAATACCCTGGGAAGACTGACAGATACTTCCATTTTTTGTCCACCAGTAGACAGCAAATTTATTCGCACTTTGTTTTCCTACTTGACTGTTAGCGATTTTGTGAATACTCCGGTAACTGAAACAGTGTAAGTTATGCATAGTTTAGGACTTAAGTTTATGGTAAATCACAGAATACTTGCACCTCATCAGCATCTGCTCGAAATATTAAATCGACGAGCTAGTACCTGGAATATAACTGTGTTTAGCCGTATCAGAGGATTCCTAAGCGAAGAAACTGTAAGACAAGCTTTGGAAGTGGCGCAGTATCGTCACCCTTATCTGAATTGTCGGATTGTTGGGGATCTGGATCGCCTGCGCTTTGAAACGGAAGGAACGCAGAAAATTCCTCTGCGAGTTGTGGACCGAATCCATGAAAAACACTGGCAAGAAATTGTATTATCAGAACTCAACGAAAAAATAGATTCTAGCAGGTATCTGATGCGAGCTGTGCTGGTTAGGGATGAAGGTGAAAATGGTACTAGCCATCTGATTACAACCGTGCATCATGCGATCGCAGATGGATTGTCATTTCTGCAACTGCAATCTGAAATCTTGACATACTGCTGCCAAAAAAATTCTGCTGAACTCCTAAATCAGGTGGCACAATTGCCTGCACTTTCCTCCCTAGAAGAACTCTTGCCAAAGCCAGCAAAAGCAAGCCTGGAAAACCAGACTAAAATAGCAGAAATAGACCACTTAACGGTTGAGAAGTTGGTATCCATTGAGTCCCGTTGCAGTGGCTGGTTTTACAGACAACTGGACGAAGGCTTAATCCAAAAGCTCGAAAAAATGGCACGCCAGGAAAAAACAACAGTGAATGGAGCTTTATGTGCTGCCATGCTATTGGCAATAGCAAAAATAATTCGGCAGACAAAGAGAACAGATAGCCTACGCCTTAGCTGTGAATCCTCTATTAATTTGCGTCCCTATTTAGAACCTGCTGTTAGCAACGAATACCTGAGTTGGTTAATTTCGTTTGTGTATTCACGGCACGTTATAGAAACAAACACTGCATTCTGGGATTTAGCGAGAGAGGTCAGACAACAGATTAAAGAAGGTTTACTGCACAGCGTTCAATTTAACTTAGCGGAGTTTGATAGGGAGTTGGCGCAGAAGATTCTTGTCAGTCCCAATGAGCTAGGGATAACGGTGGAGATCAGCAATATGGGAAAACTGAATATCCCTACAGCTTACGGATTACTAGAACTCGAAGAAATTAGCTTGATTTTTGGACAGGCTGGTTTTGCAGGAGTCCCAGCTCTTGCTGTCACAACGTTTCGCGGAAAAGCAATTTTGAATTTTCTATTTTCCGAGCCTTCCATCAGTCGAGAAACAATGGAGATATTGGCAGACAGTGTAGTGTATTATTTGCATGAAGCTTGCGGTGAGGAGGTTCATACAGGTTTAAGGGAAATGGGAATATAACATGAACCAAGAAAAATTTTTGTTAGGTCGTGTGGCTGCGGTAACGGGCGGAGCCTCTGGTATGGGCCGGGCTATGGCTCTTGCTTTTGCTGAAGCTGGGGCTGATGTAGCGATAGGTTCCGGTACTGCTAGCACAAGTCCGTGCAAAGCCGAAATTGAAGCACGGGGAGTTAGGGCACTGGCGATAAACCTTGATGTCACATCAACTGACTCGGTGCAGGCTTTTTACAATGCTGTGGTCAAAGCCTTTGACAAAGTAGATATCCTAGCCAATTCGGCCGCAATCGGTGCCGAGCAGGCAATGTGCGGTCATTCTGACGAACTCTGGCATCAAGTCATCAATGTCAACCTCAACGGTGTCTATCGCACTATAAAGCTTTGTCTGCCAGGAATGATCGATCGCAAGTGGGGTCGCATTATTAACATTGCCTCCACCGCTGCCTCAGTGGGTTCTCCCACCAATGCCGCCTACTGCGCTTCTAAGGCCGCAGTAGTGGGACTGACTCGATGTGTGGCTTTGGAAGCAGCACCTCACGGTGTCACCTGCAACTCTATTAGTCCTGGCTGGGTAGAAACTGATTTCGGCAAAAACTGGATGAGGGAACTTGCTGAAACCGAAGGCAAAGGCTTGGCTGAATACATGGAGGAAGTCAAGCAGACAAATCCGCAGAAAAGAATGATACAGCCGGAAGAAATCGGCGAACTGGCTGTTTTCTTGTGCCGCGATGAAGCCTTGGGAATTACGATGCAGGATATCACTGTATCGGCTGGTTCGCTCTGGTAAGCCTTAAACTTGGTTCTCCTTTAACAATGGGGGAAACTCAGCTTTCAGCTTTCTGGGGCATAGGGGATGGGTCATCGAAAATGCTTGACGGGCAAGGATTTCTGGCGATTAATTAGTTTTCACGATCGCCATAAGTACGGTAGGAGCCGTTGCTACCTTGAATTTTACATCCTGAACTGCTATTTTTAAAGCATAGCAATTCAACACAAAACAGCCTCTAACAACACAGTACAAAAGCACTTACACAATGAGCGTTTGGATATATATATTGTTGGCAATCGTTCTAGAAGTGGTAGCCACGAGTTGTATGAAATTATCAGAAGGCTTTTCTAAAGTATTGCCTTCTGTTTTGATGTTTGTCTGCTATGGCCTCTGTTTTACTATACTGGCGTTTGCTCTCAAAAAAATTGAATTGGGCGTCGTTTATGCAGTTTGGTCGGGTTTGGGAACAATCTCGATCGCAGCGATCGGCATTATTTGCTTCCACGAGTCGGCAAGTCCGCTAAAAATAGGAGCTATTCTCCTGATAATAATTGGAGTAGTTATTCTGAAATTGAATCACGAACCTGTAACGACGATTCAGGGAAAAGAGATGTTATTAGAAGAAAGCGCCCTGAATGTTTATTTGGAAACTACAGAGCCTGTCAAAACACAAGATATGCTTCCGACAGTTGAAGAGGCTGCCCTCTTAATGTCGCAAATGCCAATAAAATCGCCTGAGCTAGAAAATTTATAAAAGCGTTTTTCTGGGGCACTGCACTAGCTTAGCTAAGGTTGAACCATCCAAGTCAAGAGGATTGAGCTTCAATATGCTACAGCAGCGCCCCAGAAAACCCACATTTTTTAGAGGAGTGGCTCCCTTAGAGGTAGTGCGATTCCATATTTGTGCTTGTCATCAAAAAAACTTCACTATTTACAGCGTATTCCAGGTTTATGAAGTACACTCCAGAAACCGGGTTTCTTTACAGTTCTCGCCTCTGGTACTGATTCTGTTGCTAGAAACCCGGTTTCTTTGTACTACATCTACATGGAATATGCTGTATTGTTCAGTTATTGAGCTTCAACGAGAAATAGATAAAGTTGGTATGTTTGTGTACGGTTATATTGCTGTAAACCACTAACCATACAATTAGTTACTTTTGTTAACAATCAAACAGAATCGATCGCCCGCCCGTGATTCAACCGCGAGCAAAATCGGTACTATTGACCATTTGTCGGCGGGCTAATTGTTTTTGAGAGCGATCGCCCCTCAAGCAAGATGACTGTCGCCTCAGTCTTTGAAGCTGCTTGTCACCAACTCATGTTTCAGCTTCCGGCCGCGCCCGATTGCCTGTAACTCACCCCGATCGATTGCCGTGCGATCGAACGCAAGAACCTCTCAACCCAAAATTTTACTGTACCTCATACACCTGCAATCTGCTGTAATTATGTCTTTAGCACTTTGGCGATCGCCCTTAGCTCGCGCCCTCCACCGCAACCGCAGTCTTGCTTTTGCCCGCTACTTGCAACTAGCAACTGTTCGCGCCACCGGCCGTCCGGCCAACCGCACTGTGGTGTTTCGAGGCTTTTTAGCAGATACTAATCAGTTGAAATTTATTACAGATATTCGCAGTGAAAAGGCTGAGGAAATTAACCTCTATCCTTGGGGGGAAATTTGCTGGTATTTCCCCAAAACTCGCGAACAATTTCGGATTGCTGGAAAGTTAGTTTTGGTAGGGGCAGATTATCCAGAGACCCAGTTGTGCTCGTCGCGCCGCACAGCTTGGCAGGAGCTTTCTGAGGCGGCTAGAGCACAGTTTGCTTGGCCGCATCCGGGGGATGACAAAGCCGAGGCTAGTGCTTTTGATTCTACTTCCCCAAATGCGATCGAACCGCTGCTTAATTTTTGCTTGCTGTTGTTGGAACCGGAAACGGTGGATTTTTTGGAGTTGCGGGGGGAACCGCAAAATCGGTCGCTTTATCGGCGGGACGGGGAGGGAAATTGGTCTGTGCGATCGGTTAATCCTTGAAAAATTAAAAATTAAAAATTAAAAACAGAGATTGTGCTTTTTAACTTTTAATTTTTCACCGAAAAACGAGCGAGAAGCCCCTGGCTTTAGACATGGGGAGGAAAGCGGCAGCGACTTCAGTCGCCTAAAATTAGAATCCATAGGAATAACCATCTTTTTTGTGAATTGCACGGCAATATTTGTGACTAATCCCTGCCACTCTTCCCGTCGTTGTAGCAATATCAAACGAACCGGATGCGCGGCAAAGAACTCGTCCCGTATAACAGCCAATTTTCTTTCCTGCGGTGACTGTCGCGCTGACGATATCGCCAGTTTGAAAACAGAAATGAATTTGCTTTCTTGATTTATGACGAATTGGGAATCCAAATTTATCTGTACCGCACATCTGTCGCGTTCCGTGTCCCATTGCTTTGATTAACAGCGGTTGAGAAGTTAGTACATTCAACTCTTCGACCTTGCCTACACACGCCGCATCCAACCAATGAGATTTAGGCAGTTGTAAGCGAGTTCGATTAAACTTAGTTCGACCTCCCGACCCCGTAGCCACGGGGAGTCCTGTTTCTTTTAGTCGATTGAGTAACGTCCAGCGGGTAGAATTGACGGCAGTCGCATCCATGAGAGGGCGTTTTCTTTGTGCTTGGATACGTTTGAGAACATCAGGCTTCTTGGCTAGGAATTGCTTGATATCCTGAGTACCTTTATTATTGTTGCAAGTATCGCAAGCAAGACACAGGTTAGAAATTCGGTTACTACCACCTTTGGCCTTGGGGTGGATATGTTCTACCTGTAATGGTACATTTTTAATGCCACAATAAGCGCATTTCCTCTCCCAAACTTCAAGAAGGTATTCGCGGACTTCATATCCTAAAAGTGTTCCTTGTTGGTATTCAATCCCTGAGATTTCAGGGTGATCAAGTTGTTGTAAGTCGAACCGTACCAGTTCTTGAGTGATTGAGTTTGTCGGCGCAAACTTAATAAGTTTTTTGACCCAGGTAAGCGTGGTTTCGACACGATGTTGTAGACTGGGGGCTAGCCAACCTTGAGGACGGGTAGGATTTAAGAATCTTGGTTGACGATAACGAGTGTGTCGATTTCGTCGGACTCTTCGTAGTTGACTGCGTGAGAGTAAAGCATTTTTAATAGCCTGACCTCTATGCGTTAATTCTGCAGCCCAAACAACTTTTGCGCCGTTGAGTATGGCAAAACCTGTTACCCTAGAACCAGGATCTATCTTGAGTTGCAAGTCGGGTACGGTCAGATCTGAGCGTGATTCTTTGAGTATCAAAGTAAACGGAAACTTGCGGTAAATTGCAGCCTTTTTTTGCTTGAAAAGTCTGCGTGCAAAACCGGGATGAATCGGTGTTAGTGGTCGTTTGTTCGCATCAATTATGAAAACAAAATTAGACATAATGTCCTCCCTTTCGGGGTAAAGTTCGCTTCGAGAAGGTTTCATGAGCTTGTTGAGCTAGTCGCACTTCCTTAACCCTTGTACAGATGTTTAACGACTAGCAATAGAGCGGAAAACTAGCGACGCATTATCCGGTATTATGACTCAAGAAACGTAGGTCTAATCCTGTCTCTGGTAAGGTTTGGGCTTTTTTCTTGAACCGCTCGGAACGAGCCGGACTTTCCAAAAGCCCCCGCTTTTAAGCGTGGGGTTCCTTACTCCTCAGATGCCGGTGCCGTCAAAAAATTCTTGAATTGCTTTATCTTTTAACTGACAAGTGGTGGCAACAGCTAATTGGGTTTTTTCAGCTACAGCTACATTGCTGGTTTGATTTAAAGTTGGGAATGCTGAAGGCGAATTGGGAACAGAATTTAAGGAGACAGATGCTTGAGGAAGCAAACTTTTTACTTGCTGTTCGAGGGACTCGATGCGATCGAGCAAAGAGCGAATTACCACAGCTTCCGAATCCGGCAAACTGCCGTGTTCTAGGGGATTGACGCGAACTCCCGACCGATAGACGATGCGGCCGGGAATCCCTACAACCGTACAGTCAGATGGTACGTCGCGGAGCACGACGGAACCTGCGCCGATGCGAACGTTGTTGCCAATTAGCAGATTGCCGAGTACCTTGGCGCCGGCACCGACAACTACATTTTCGCCGACGGTAGGGTGACGCTTGCCACTTTCCTTGCCTGTTCCGCCAAGGGTGACACCTTGGTAAATTAGGGCAAAATCGCCGATAATCGCTGTTTCGCCGATCACAACCCCCATACCGTGGTCGATGAAGACGCTTTTGCCGATGGTTGCCCCCGGGTGAATTTCAATTCCGGTCAAAAAACGAGCAATGTGCGAAATCAAGCGGGGGATGAAGGGAAGTCCCAGCACGTAAAGCCAGTGTGCGAGGCGGTGCAGCACTAGGGCCTGAAGACCGGGGTAGCAAAACAAAACTTCCAGCCAGTTGCGAGCGGCAGGGTCGCGATCGAAAATTATACTGAAGTCAGCTCTAAGGGTCTTTAGCACTTTCAGAGTTACCAATTTTGGTTAAACACGCCACTTTCAATTTTACCGGATGGGGGGAGAGTAGGAGAGGGGGAGAGTTTCTGAGTGGGGAATTGGGCATGGGCCATGGGAACCATTGGTCTACTAGCACTAAATTCGCTCCATACATTTTGCATTTGTAATCGAGTTGACGCTTGAACTCGTAAAAGCCCAGATCGGATATCGCCCCCGCCAGCTTGCCGGCCATCATCCCCAAGACATTCAAGTCTTCAATCTTGATTAAATTGAAAGTCTTGGCTAAGTAAGGATCGCGAATTAAATAATTTACACATATTTGTGGGATGGGCGTCCCGCCCGTCCTTTCTGGACGGGCGGGACGCC